>NZ_CEVWQM010000029.1:0-50319 GCF_982386235.1 Desulfotomaculum sp.
GGCTTGCTGTTTGAACATGTGCGGTGCTGTACACTGCTCTGACATTGCGATCCTGGGTATTCACAGAACCGTACCCAAAATTGACCACGAAAACCTGCACAAACTGTGCGAAATCCCAACCCTGACTGCTAGCTGCCCCACCGCAGCTATCCGTCCCAATCCCAAACTGAAATCAGTTGACATTAAGGCCGAGCGTTGCATGTACTGCGGTAACTGCTACACCATGTGTCCGTCCGTACAAATCATCGACGCTAAGAATGATGCCGTGTCCATCTGGGTTGGTGGTAAGATTTCCAACAGCCGTATTGGTCCCAGATTCTCTCGTCTGGCCATTCCCTTCCTGCCCAACAACCCCCCACGCTGGCCGGAAGTTGTTGACGCAGTTAAGCACCTGGTTGAGATATATGCTGAAAATGCACAACCTGGTGAGCGTATGGCAGAGTGGATCGACCGCATTAGCTGGGAGAAGTTCTTCGAAGTTTCCGGTCTGGAATTTACAGACAAGCACATTGACGACTTTACCCTGGCACAAACTACCTTTCGATCCACCACTCAATTCAAGTGGTAAGAATATAGCTTTTGATACCGACATTTATACCCAACCCAATGGATGCTAGGAAATGGTGGTGTAAATAATGGAAGAAATTAAAGAAAAAATTTTAGCTTACCTCGCAGGAGTTAGCAAAGAAAAACCCCGTGTAGTTGCAGAAAAAATAGGTGTTAAAAAGAAAGAAGTCGATAAGGCTGTGTCCGAATTGGCCAAAGAGGGTAAAATTGAGTACCTTTATATCGGTACCTCTTATATAACCCTAGCCGGTAAAGACCATACACCTGGCGTTGAACACAACTAATTTAACATGCTGTTAAACTCAAAAAGAGCGGACACGTCCGCTCTTTTTAAATTACCTATACAGTATGCCAAATGCATCAAAACCGCCAAGCAATGTCTAGCACAGGATGAATGGCTAATCAACACTTTCAGCGAATGACAATATGGCTTGATTAAACTCCTTTGGCCGTTCCAACATCATCATATGACCAGCCCCGGGGATGATTGTCAACTTAGAGTTAGGTATTTTATCAACTAACCCTTGACTGTATTTTATTGGTGTCATAACATCTTTATCAGCCGCTATGACCAAGGTTGGTACCTGGATCTTCTCCAGCCTGTCTGTGGCATCAAAAAGATTGCAGGCAGTAAAGTCCGCATAAAATACGGAGGGGAGGACACGCTCCAGTTCTTCCTTGGCCTGTTGCAGGGTAGTCGGGTGGGTATCGGTACTATACATAAAATTCTCCAAGCCCGGAAAGTATTCATTGTTTTTATAGGTTTCCAATAACTTTGGCATGACCCGAAGCCGGGAACCAGTTCCCACTAGGATTAAGCCTGCCAATCGTTCAGGATGGTTAAAGGCAAAATCCATAGCGATGGCCCCTCCCATGGAATGTCCCACTAGAAAGAAGGGCGAATCCATAACTATATCAGAAAAATCTTTGATGAATTTACTGTAAGCCTCAATTCGATCCAGTGCATGCCCCTCGGACAGCCCATGCCCCGGTAGATCCACCGCCATGGCCAAACAATCCTTGCCCAGGTGGTCCAGTTGAAAACGCCAGTGCCGGTGGCTTCCCCCGGCCCCGTGTACAAAAAGCACCGCTTGTTGGGGCCGCTCAGTGGCAGTTGCACTCCTTTGATAGTGACATGACAGACCGTTTACAGTGACAAAAGGCATTGTCAAAACCCCCTTCAGGATAAAACTTTCACTTGAATATCTGCAGAAAATTTTTATAATAATATTTACAATATTCTAACACACCTTTGTCCATTACTTGTCAAAATAATCCAAAAAACTAGGTTATTTCCATACTAATTACATGGCTATCAAAAGGATTCCAAATTTCTTAAATAAAATTTTTTAACCTTATAAAATAGTTATAAACGTAAGCAAGATTCATAAATCATAGTATAATAATGTGAAACATCTTAATTCATGACCTATTTTGAATATTGAGTTATAAGCTAGGGGGGTCTTTTTATGGATATCATTACTTTTAATGATACAAATCCAACGAACAATCAGTTAATTGATCAATTGGGACAGAATATTCAACATTGTTACCAATGTGGCAAATGTACCGCCGGTTGCCCAGTGGCCTTTGCCATGGATGTTGCACCGAATCAAATTGTCAGGATGTTACAATTAGGCATGCTCGATGAAGCACTCCGTACGGAGACAATTTGGCTTTGTGCCACTTGCTCGACCTGTTCCACCCGCTGCCCCCGTGGCTTTGATTTAGCCAAACTAATGGATAGCTTAAGGACCATGGCTCTCCAACAAGGTATTCAAACCCACGGCCGTGGCAGAAAAGTGTCTTTGTTTAACCAGCTTTTCCTGGATTCCTTGCGTAAGTACGGCCGCTCCTACGAGATGGGTATGATGTTAAAATACAACCTTAATTTACACGACCCTTTTAATAATGCCAAGCTCGGCTTAGACATGATCTCCCGCGGCAAGCTGAATCTAATGCCCCACAAAATAAAGGGCAGCAATGAAGTCTTAAAAATTATGGAAAACATTAAAAAGTTGGAGATGAAATAACGTGAAAATCGCCTATTATCCCGGGTGCTCCCTGCAATCTATGGCCAAAGAATATGATATGTCTGCCCGCGTGGTCAGTGAATTTCTTGGTGTGGAACTAGTAGAAATACCGGACTGGAACTGCTGTGGTTCCAGTGCCGCCCACGCCTCCAGTGAGTATTTGCCAGTGGCCCTATGTGCCCGCAATTTACACTTAGTCGAAGAAATGGGTTTGGATGTAACCTCACCTTGTGCCGCTTGTTATCAAGCACTGTCCTATGCTAACTGGAAGCTAACCGGGGATGCCGACCTGCTGGACAAAATCAATGAAGCCACTGGCCAACCTTACCAGGGCAACGTACAAATTAAATCCTTCATTCAGGTTTTTTCCAGCCTAAGTGCCGAAAAAATCTCCTCCCAGGTGGTACAGCCTTTGACTGGTTTAAAGGTTGCCGTATATTACGGTTGCTTACTGGTGCGCCCCGCCAATGTGGTGGATATTGATGATCCCGAAGATCCTCAGGTTTTGGATAATTTAATGAAAGCCGTCGGTGCTGATACAGTGGATTGGACCCATAAGGTGGAGTGTTGTGGCGGCTCCCTCTCCGTAACCAATGAGGAAATTTCACTCAAACTGGTTCAGGACATTCTAACCAGTGCTGCGGAGGCCGGGGCCCATTGTATTATTAACGCTTGTCCCCAGTGTCATTTTAACCTTGACGTCAAGCAAGACAAGGTAAATAAGGTTTATAAAAACGACAAAAAAATACCGATCCTTTACTTTACACAATTATTGGGTTTATCCCTGGGGATCGAACCGAAATGCCTGGGAATTGATTTAGATATCGCCCAATCCATCTTAACCAAAATACGCTAGTTTCAGAGAGGGTGAAAAAATGAACCGTATTGGTGTTTTTGTCTGCTGGTGTGGTTCCAACATTAGTAGTGTTGTTAATGTATCCCAGTTGGCGGCGGAGGCTGCCAACTTTCCCGGAGTGGTTTTTAGCACCGATTACAAATATATGTGTTCGGTTCCCGGACAAGATTTAATTGTCCAAAAAATTAAGGAGCATCAGTTGGATAAAGTGGTATTGGCCTCCTGCTCACCCAGGCTGCATGAACCTACTTTTCGGCAAACCCTGGAACGGGCCGGCCTTAATCCATACATGCTGGAAATAGCCAATATTAGAGAACAATGCGCTTGGGTGCACAGCCATGCTAAAGAAAGGGCCACGGAAAAGGCCCTGGCACTGGTACGTCGGGCAGTGGCCAAAGCCACCGATATGGTACCCCTTTATGAAGATCGGATTCCCGTCACCAAGCGGGCACTGGTAATTGGTGGTGGTATCGCCGGGATACAGACCGCTCTGGACATTGCCGATGCCGGACATGAAGTAATTCTGGTGGAGCGTGAACCTTCCATTGGCGGTAAAGCAGCCATGCTGGACAAAACCTTCCCTACCTTGGATTGCAGTGGCTGAATTGTTACCCCCAAGATGGTTGCTGTGGTACAGCACCCTAACATTAAGCTTTACACCCACGCCGAAATCCATGCTGTGGGTGGCTATATTGGTAACTTTAAGGTACGAATTAAACAAAAAGCCAAGTACGTTGACCACGAAAAGTGTACAGGCTGCGGCTCCTGCTGGGAAAAATGCCCTGTCAAAGTTAGTGATAACTATAACTTGAACATGGGCCTACGAAAGGCCATCTACATTAGCAGTCCCCAGGCGGTACCAAACAAACCAGTGATTGATCCTAAGGGCTGTCGTATGCTTTTAAGCGGCAAATGTGGCGTATGCCAGAAGGTATGTCAGGCCGGGGCCATCAATTATCAGGACAGTGATCAGTTTTTTGAGGTAGCAGTGGGGGCCATCGTGATGGCCACAGGCTATGATTTATTTGATTGGAGCCTTTCCTACGGCGAATATGGTCACGGTAAATATCCTGACGTTATCACCAGCTTACAGTTTGAACGGCTGTTGAATTCCTCCGGTCCCACCGGTGGTAAAATACTTCGGCCCTCGGACGGCAAAGAGCCCAAAAGTGTCGTGTTTATCAAGTGTGTTGGTTCGAGGGATGAAACAAAGGGTAAATCCTACTGTTCCCGGGCCTGCTGTATGTATACTGCCAAACATGCCCATCAAGTGCTCGAGAAGATTGAAGGAGCCAGGGCCTATATCTTTTACATGGATGTGCGAACCCCTGGCAAGGGCTACGAGGAATTTTACCAACGCTCGGTGGAGGAGGGTGCTTGTTACCTTCGAGGTAGGGTTTCCAAGATCTATCACAAGGGCAATAAATTAGTGGTCAGGGGTGCCGATACGCTATTGGGACGACCCGTGGAGGTTGAGGCGGATCTGGTCGTATTAGCCACAGCAATGGTACCTAGCCTAGGCTCTGACCAGTTAGCCCAAGTGGTTGGTTTTACCACCGATAAAGACGGTTTTTATCAGGAGGCCCATCCGAAACTTAAGCCGGTTGAAACCAATACCGGGGGTATTTTTTTATCAGGCTGCTGTCAGGGGCCAAAGGACATCCCGGATACCGTTTCTCAGGCCAGTGCAGCAGCAGCCAAAGTGATCATTTTATTATCTAAAAATGAACTGGCCACCAACCCAATGGTAGCCCAGATCGATGAAAGCAAATGCACCGGCTGTTTAGCCTGCCAGGCCGTTTGTCCCTTCAATGCCATTGAGGCTAAAACAATTCTTGATAAAACAGGTGGCAAGGAAAACCATCGAACAGTTGCTGCCATTAACACCGGCCTTTGCCAGGGCTGCGGTGCCTGTTCCTCCACCTGCCGCTGCGGTGCAGCAGACTTAAAAGGCTTTACAAACCAACAGATCATGTCCGAGATCAAAGCTCTAATCCATAACTAAAAAACGGGGTCAGGCTTGCTTATAGCAAATCTGATCCCGTTTTTGCTGCTAGCTTCCGTCATTCGACGGTGCCAGGCACCTACGTTTCCGGCTGACAAAAATCTTTCCTTCTCAGCCTACATACCAAATCCCTTCTCCCGTAGCTTTTCCCAATCAATGACAATAATCGAACCGTCTTTAGCGGTTTTAATAACCTCATCCTTTTTCAACTGAGAAATGGCATTGGTGATAGAGACCCGATGGGCACCGGCAATGGCAGCTAATTCCTGTTGGCTGATCTGAATGGACTCATGTTTTTCTTTGCCCCCTGGGGTCTCCGCTAAGATACAATACAAAATTCGGGAAACCTTTTCTACCGTACTGCGGAAGGCCAAGTCCTCAATTTGGCTGGCTAGGATGCGGGATTTAAAACTCAGGGAATTTAGTAATATATGAGCTAACCCGGGGCTATTCACAATATCCGGTAAAAACTTGCAGTCTATCTCAATAACCTCAACATCTTCAATGGCCAAGGCACTGTATATGGTTGGTTGCCTATGAAAAAAAGCTTCCTCCCCTAAAAAACAGCCGGGGGTAACATAAACAACGGGTTTTTCTACACCATCTGCACTTAATAGGCTGGACCGAATGGTTCCCTTCAACACATAGTACATACGTTCACCACGATTGCCCATGCCGGTGATAATCGCTCCCTTAGGGTAATTTTTCTTTTCACCAACCCTTTGAATAAGGGCCAAGTCCCCTTCACTCATATTTTCGGATTTGAGAAATTGGGATTTTACCCAAGGCGATGTCGTCAGTAATGCTTCATGTTCCCCCATCTCGCTTCCCTCCTCGGCCTAGCCTATTTACTACATTAGTGTAACACAAAGAAATATGGCTGCCAAAATTGAAAAACTGCTGAATGATTGAAGGTGTACCAATTACTAGGACCGTCACTTGAACGTGCTGGCCCTCGTTTTTTTAATCAAGCGGACCTTTATAGCGGGTCTGCTTTTTATTTGATCGGGCGGATGACCCGGTCTTTTTACTAAGCAAGTTTTTCATTTATATCTTCTAATGACTTTTTTGCAGAACGCCAGCCAAAAACCCCCACTACAACTGCTACAATTAAACTAATGGTTGCTACCATTCCGTACACACCCGTTATTCCATATCCGGCATAAAGCAGGGGTATAATAAGTTGAATCGCCATGATCGAAAAACGGGATACGGAATTGATTAAACCCACTACGGTATTTCTTAGTTTGGTTGGGTAGGACTCAGCAATGTAAGGATGAATAATAAAACTTCTGCCAACCAGAAAAGCGTTAATTAAAAGACCGGTAAGGGCCATTAATAGGAAGTTCTTGCCTACAAATAGGAAGCCTATGGTTACAATAGCAGCTACAATGGAAAACCCTACAATGGGTATCTTCCTGCCACCCTTATCCGAGAAATAGGCTGCCCCAAATTGACCTAACGGCATTCCTATGGCAAAAATGGTAGCGAGTGTAAGGGTATCTTCCATGCTAAAGCCATTTAATTTGAGCAATGTAGGCACCCAAACCGCAATTACTTGCGCACAAATAACCGTACCACAGGAAGCAACTAATAAAACCAATGTTCTTCTTATATAGATAGGAGTAAACATCTCTGCGATAACTTTACCCAACTGCATTTTTTCAGCTTTAGTGGGAATTGAATCACTTAAGTCTACCGGAACACCCGAAAGTTTAAAAACAACTTCTTCTGCTTCTGGTATTCTATTTTTACTTACCAACCACCGGGGTGATTCCTTTAAGCACAGAATACCTAAGATCCCTGCAATTATCCCAAGTCCACCTGAATCAAATCTACTTGGTCCTGGTGGGCAAATTTAGAGGGCCTCTCCCCAGAGTGACCCAACACATAGCCCCCGGGCAGCATTTTGTTAGGAAAACCATGTAATCCCTTCCATAGGTTAACCTCTGCACCATTCATATTAATGAGCAAGGCACCCAGTTCTTTGGCTTGGAAAATGGTGTAGCCATTCCAACATTTTTCGGGTTTATACACCGTTACCCCCGTTGGATAAATACTCGGGTAGGTCATATCAAGTTCCTCCTTAGAAATCAAATCACGACTACTGCGCAGCCTGAAGGTCCGTCTTACCCCTCGTAGCTTTTTTCACAATGCTTCTTGTGTCTAATGTAACAAATTTGTCTGTATCAGACGTTAGTCTAGGCTACACAGCAGCTTGCCAAGCAATAAATTTATATAAAAAACCGCCCATGCCAGGGATCAAATTCCCTTTGCATGGGCGGTTAACATGTTAAATACCTAAACCGGATAAGATTTTTATTCCTTCCGCATCCAGTAACCGGATGGTCCCCCGCGATTTACTAATTGCCTGTCGATTCTCTAGATCCTTTATCACTTCGTTAACGGTAATACGGTGTAAACCCGTGATATCTGCAATCTCTTTTTGGGTAATTTTCAGTATATTATTGCTGCTAGTGATGCTTAAAACATATAGGAAACGGCAAATACGTTCATTGGCAGCCAGGCAGTCACCCTCAATCAGGAATGCCTGACTGCGTAATTTAAGTGCCAAGGTAGTATATAAGGTTTCCCAATTACAATTTAAAAATAGTTCTTCTCTTGTAAGCAATTGAACAGTTGATTTTTCACAAGCGACCGTATCCACATAGGGTGGAAAACCTGTCAAAAAAGGCACCTCACCAATTAAACATGGCCCCACCGAATAAAATGAGATTCTTTCTTCGCCATTGATCGTTGTGATAACATGCTTTGCTTTACCCTTTTTTAAAAAATAGGCAGAGTTCAGCCTTTGCCCTCTCTGAATGATGATTTCACCTTTACTGTAGGTTCGCTGAGCTAAGGAATTGGTACACAAATCAAACGGACCAGAAATTATGGGAGAAATAGAACGTAAGGAATCATTCGGGTTTTCAGACATACAGAACCCCCCATTATTTTCCATAGCCAAACCTATGGCAAAATTTCCTTCTACTGGGCCGGGAAACCCTCTTTTGACAATGGTTCCTGCCTCCCCTTTATATGCAACAAGTCAACCCTTAGCACTTCGCCTAGGTTGACCCTTTTGTCCTTACTCAATAATATGTTGCACATCCGCCGCATGGTAGGAACTTCTCACCAGCGGGTCTGAGGCCACATATTTAAAACCCATTTGGTAAGCCGCTTCTTTGTATTTTTTAAACTGATCCGGGTGGATATATTCGATAACCTCATGGTGCTTAGCCGAGGGGGCCAGATACTGGCCGATGGTCAGTAAGTCACAGTCAACGGCCCGCAAGTCATGCAGTACAGCCAGGACCTCCGCTTCCTGCTCACCCAGGCCCACCATGATACCCGATTTCGTGTAGATACTGGCATCCATTTCCTTGGAGTTTTTCAATAGTTCCAGGGAACGGGCATAGCTCGCCTTTGGGCGCACAGTGGGATATAACCGGGGTACGGTTTCAATATTGTGATTAAGAATATGGGGTTTGGTCTGAAGCACGGTGGCCAGTGCCTGAGGATCACCCTGGAAATCGGGGATCAGCACTTCCACAATTACCTCGGTGTCCCTGAGTTTTTCAATAACCTTGGCAAAGTGACCGGCACCGCCGTCCGGTAGGTCATCCCTGGTGACAGAGGTAATGACAGCATGTTTCAGACCCAACTCCTTAACCGCCTCGGCCACATGGGTAGGTTCCTGGGGGTCAACGGCTTGGGTGTGGCCTTTGGTAACGTTACAAAAGGTACAATTGCGGGTACAGACACTGCCTAAAATCATAAAGGTAGCCGTCTTACGGCCAAAACACTCAATCAGATTGGGGCAATTGGCCTCCTGACAGACGGTATGTAGGGATAACCGATCCAGCATCTCCTTGACCCGATGAGATTTTTCCGCCCCCTGTAATTTCACCCTTAGCCACTCTGGTTTTCGCTTATTCATAGGCACACCCTCCTAACATATTCTGTAAGCTTGGCCGGTCAATAAGCTCCGTTTCACAATTAAAAACCCGGCTAAAGTGGGAAATTACCTGTTGGTTCACCCGACCCATGTCCTGGGGCTGCCCCAGTATTTTTTGCAGTGAAGTGACACCCCGATCGGTAATGCCACAGGGATTAATCCATTTGAAATGACTTAAATTGGTATTCACATTAAAGGCAAAGCCATGCATGGTGACCCAACGTTTCACCGCACAGCCTATGGCCGTGATTTTCTCGCCGCCAGTCCAGACGCCGGTATACTGGCTGTCCCGACCGGCTGTAATCCCATATTCCGCTTCCAGCAGCTGAATAAAAAGCTCTTCCAGTTTGTCCACATAAACCCGCACACTTTTACCATACCCAGTTAGATTGAGAATCGGGTAACCGACAATTTGACCGGGGCCGTGGTAGGTAACATCACCGCCCCGGTTAATTTTATAGATTTTAACCCCCTGCCTGGCTAATATCCCTTCGGGGGTAAGGATATTATGGCGATTTTCCCTGGTTCCCAGGGTCAATGTTGGCGGATGCTGCAACAGGAGCAGGATATCCGGTACCCTGTTTTGCTGTCTTAATTGCAAAAGTCTTTCCTGCAGGGTTAAAGCTTCCATATAATCTATTTCGTCCAATGCTGCAACCAATAACCTCAATCCTATCACTCCCCAAACAACCGCCCACAAATCTAGCCGTGAATACTTAAACCATGCACATTCTCCGCAGCTTCCATAATGGCCTCAGCCAGAGTGGGGTGCGCATGGATGGTTGCCGCCAAATCCTTAGCAGTTAGGCCATTCTTCACGGCCAAGGTGGCTTCGGCAATTAAGTCCGAAGCATGGGGGCCAATGATGTGTACACCCAGTATCACATCGGTTTCAGCATTGGTAACAACCTTAACAAACCCTTCCCCTTCACCCATGCTCAGTGCCTTGCCATTGGCCATGAAGTTAAATTTGCCGCTTTTCACCGGGATACCCTTGTTCTTCACCTGCTGCTCCGTCATACCCACCGAAGCCACCTCGGGGCTGGTAAAAATGCAGCTGGGTACGGCACGGTAATCCATTTTTGTCTCTTTACCCATGATATCTTCGGCAACCACAATGCCCTGGGCCGATGCCACATGAGCCAGTTGGTATTTCATAACCACATCCCCAATGGCATAGATACCTTTGACGTTGGTTTGCATTTGGTCATTGACCACGATCTGGCCCCTTTCACCAAGGACAACCCCGGCCTCTGCCAAGCCCAGGTTTTGGGTATTGAGGGTACGACCAATGGAAATCAGGGCCTTCTCGGCGGTGATCACATCGCCGTTTGCCAGTTCGGCTTGAATGCCACCGGCGGTCTCTTCGATTTTATTAATGGTTACATTGGTTTTAATCGTAAACTTTTTCTTCTTGAAAACGGTTTGCATCCGACGGGATATATCCTTGTCCTGTAAAGACAAGATGCTTGATGCTGCCTCCACCATCGTTATTTCCGTTCCCATACTACCATAAATATGGGCAAATTCACAGCCAATAACACCGGCACCGATTACCAGCAGGCTTTTGGGAACTTCCGTCAATTGCAGGGCTTCTTCACTGGTAATGACAGAGGTTCCGTTGTACCCCAGGGATTTAATTAAAGCCGGACTGGAGCCAGTGGCAATGACAATGTTTTCACATTGTAATTCCTGGATGGCACCATTATTTTCAACCTCCACCACACCGGGTGCTTTGATTCTTGCTGTACCGTTAAACAATTCTACCTTGTTCTTATTAAACAGGAAGTTAATACCACCCACCAGCTTCTCCACCACTTCAGCCTTTCTGGCCTGAACCTTGGCAAAGTCAATTACTGGCTTACCCACTTCAATACCAAATTCAGCGGCATCTGCCACTGCCTTTAGTTTATCAACAGCAGCAATCAGGGATTTGGTAGGAATGCAGCCTCTATTTAAACAGGTACCACCTAGTTTATCCTTTTCTACCACGGCAACCTTACCGCCCAGTTGAGCGATACGAATGGCAGCCACATAGCCACCGGGGCCGCCGCCAATAACCACTGCTTTATACATCATGCTCTTGCCCTCCCTATCTTATCCTAATTTATAATGGGGGGGCGACGGCCCCCATTTATGTTCCCTACTCTTCCGCTTCATCACCGGCAGCTACACAGAGTGCTCTGTCGCCCTGGTAGGGTCTGGTTCCTTCAATCGTGGTGGTTTTCTTCGCACCCATTGGTGCTGCGCCGGGCATCCGGAAGGTGGTTACATCCACCGGCTCAATAGCTGTTTCCACCGGACGCTCCAACTGAGGCACCCATTCGTAGGGTAAGCGGTAAGCACGATAGACCATGTTGGTTGGCATTTTTTCACCCTTATAAGGGCTGATGTATTCCCAAACAAGTTCATACTCGGCGGTGACCTCGAAGATACGTCCGTCCGATCCCTCGGTAATTAAGGTGTTCCCGTTAGGCAGACGTTGGGCACTGCTGATATAAGGGCTGTAGAAACGTTCGGCATCCGTGGGCATCAAGAAACCGGCTTCCGCAGGTGTATACTGCCAAACAATCTTCAGGGTGGTGGGGTCAATTTCCAACACCCGGGAGTAATCACGACGGGCGTTCTTTGCGCCGGTGGGAGAAGCGGGGTTCGGCGCACCATAACCGGCCCAGCCGCCATTGTCAAAGATTAGGATGTTGCCTTCCCCGGGCAGGCCCTTGGGAATCATGTGAGCATGGTGCTGGCCAATGATCCAGCCAATTTTCTTAAGTTCTTCGCTGCTGTCATAGTTGGGACCCAGCTGCCAAACAATCTTGCCGGTTTTCTTTTCAATAATGCAGATAATGTTGGTTTCCCGGCCGTCAATAATGATATTCTCGGGATTAAACCTTTCATCCCCGGCATCATAAAATCGGTTGGGACCAAGCACCGACATGGAGTTGATGTGCATCCAGTCACCCATGCCACCGCCGGAGGAACGCATGTTGGGGTCACGGCAAAGGATATTTTTTGCTGCTTCGTCGAAACCGAATTCATCAAAGTGCTCGTTGCAAGCCCACTCCCAAACAATGTTACCTTCCCAGTCCACTTCGATAATAACATCATCCAGCAATAATTTGTCGGAAATCTTGGGATTTCTTACATTTTTATGGCAGAGGATGAGGGTATTGCCCTTGTCTACCAGCGGCTCCATGCCAGGTACATAGTAACCCACGGGGTTGCCCTGACGCTGGTAGTCGTGGTGCTGTCTAGCCATCCACTGGGGCTCTTCACCAGGATCTTCGATGAACTCATACTGGTTAAATTTCCAGACAACATTACCTTCCCAGTCCACCTGTACTAAGTCCGTTTGATCCTGCATACCAAAGTTATTGTTTCTTTCGCCCAGGTGCCCAAATACATAACCACCCGGCAGCATTTTGTTCGGGAAGCCGTGCAGACCCTGCCAGAGGTTTACTTCGGTACCGTTCATATCAATAAGCATAGCACCAACTTCTCTGGCTTGGAAGATGGTAAAGCCATTCCAGGCTTTTTGAGGATTGTATACAGTTACACCAGTTGGATATACGGTTGGATAACTCATGTTATTGCCTCCTAATGTTATATTTTAATAAAAAAGCTGGTTAGGCCTTTTCTATTTCCACAAAAACTTGATGCGCCCTAGCGGCTGTACGGTAAGGTAATAATGCGTCTGCCGCCATAGCCTCTATATCTTTAAAACGCTCATCCCTACACTCTTTGGGTTTAAATAATTTGATTAAATAAGGGTTCTTCATGCTACCAGTGGCTTCGGCAATTAATTTGGCTGCGACCCCAACTTCCTTAGTAGTCAGGTAGCGAATTTCACCGTCCCCACAAACCACCGGGGTAACAGTAGTCTGGAATTTATACTCAGGGAACTTAGAAACCAGGGACAAGGATTTTTCGATTTCTGCAGTGTCAACCTCCTTGCCCAGGATCTGGCTGTACAATTCCTTAGGGCCTAATACATTCATAATTATTACATCAGCTAAACCCTCAGCTAGTATTTGTTCAAGAATAGCACTGTTAAGACCATTGGTATCCAGCTGGAGTTTCATGTTGTTGGTTTTCTTAATGTAACGTAATACTTCCAGGAATCCTTTAGCATCCTCAGAATTCCCGCCAGAAACATGTATTCCATCCACCCATTCTTTGTGCAGAGTTCCTACACTAAAGAAACTATCCAGTTTGCCACCACCATAAAGATAAGCCACACAGGCACCAATCCCCTGATGAATGTTCCCTGCCTCTGTGTCGTGCAGGAGAGGAAATTCTACACCATCGGGACCACGGAAGATCGCCTTCCGATTAGCAGCATAAAACTTTTGAAAGGCTTCTTTCCCTTCGGCTTTCATATCTTGTTCTTCAAAGGCAATGCCCCGTTCATGCATAAGCTGTTTAATGATTTTGCACCGGGTACAACCAGTGGCTGTGTAAATGGTAAAACTCATTAAGACATCTCCCTTCCTTGTGATAAGGATATTTAATGCAAGATATTATTTGATTTGATTCAGGTAGTCTTCTTTGGCAAGCAATTCTTTTAGTTCAACCAGGTTACCGGGCTTAACAACAATCATCCAACCAGTACCATAGGGATCTTCATTGACGTTTTGGGGGGCTTCTTCTAGTTCTTCATTAATCTCAACAATCTCACCGCTTACAGGCATGTAGAGGGCAGAAACAGTTTTAGCTGACTCAGCCTGACCAAATTCGTCGCCTTTACGATAGGTTTCACCAACATTGGGCAGTTCCACAAAGATGATGTTGCTCAATTGATCCTGTGCGAAATCCGTGATACCAACCCTCACCAAGTCACCTTCAACCTTGGCCCAGGTATGCTCGTGGAAGTAGAGGATATCATCAATGAAATTCAACTCTGTAATTGCTTTAGTCATTATCAACATTCCTTTCAATTCTAAGTTATTGAGTCACCACTTTGGGAAAGTTATCACGGTCTTATTGTTTTAAGATTAGCATATCCCGTTCAGCAAATCGGTAGCGCAAACTACTTGGCAACAGAAAGTTACAAAATATTTGTCGTTTGATTGACATGGAGGTCAATTTAGTTTAACTTGTTTAGCTATAAGGGTTGTGTTAATCTAGTTGCAATAATTTCCATAAAAAAGGTGTGGTTGTATGGATATTAATCACCTTCATTATCTGGTTGATGTGGCACAAACAAAATCCATCACATTATCGGCCAAGCGGCTCTTCATTTCCCAACAAGGATTAAGCCAAATTATGGTGCGGCTGGAAAACGATTTAAAAGTGCCCCTTTTAAATCGCCACCGTCAAGGGGTTACCCTAACTGAAGCAGGTGAAGTGGTGGTGGCTAAGGCCCAGGAAATTCTTCAGAAATACGATGAATTACTGACCATTGTGCAATCTTATGCTAAGATAAACGTGCAAAATTTATCAGGAAAGCTTCTCATTAGTGCGGTTCCCTTTATCAGCAGCAATTTGCTGCCAGAGGTACTGGATTTATATAATAAGCAATTTCCTGGAGTGGAGGTTCATGTTCAGGAGAAACAACCTGATAGAATAATTGATGATATCAACAACTGTGAAATCGATATCGGCCTGTTTATTCTGCCAGATTTTGAGTTCAACGAACAAATTCTTTCCTGCAACGGCACCTTCGAAAAAATCCTAGAAAATGAAATGTTCGCAGTGGTAGCGGGCAATTCTCCACTGGCTAAAAAGAAAAGTCTAACTAAAACTGATTTATATCAGCAGCCAATTGCAATCTACAACTTTAAACCTTATCTCAAGATCATCAGTTTCATGTTTCCAGATTTAAACCGACTAAATATTTTAGTTAAAACCAATTCCGTAGACCTATATAAAAATGCTATTCTTAATCGTCAAGCAGTGGGTATAACCTCTTCCACAGACACCCGGCTGCTAAGCGATGATTCCTTGATTACGATACCCCTTAAGGAATCCGTCAAGATGTCCTATGGATGTTTTATACCTTCCTCCTGCTCAATGTCAGATGCTGCTGAAGCGTTCATAGCCATCCTGAAATCCCATGCAACCACACTATTAAACAGCAAAAAATAACAAGAAGGCTGATGGTGATTGCCCTTATCAGCCTTCTTAAATTAAAGAAAACTATGATTATGCTACTTCTTCCAATGACTTACCACCAGTACGGTCACCAAAGACTAATACTGCAAAACTTGCCACTGTCAGGAGCATAGCGATGGTGGTAAATATACCTGCAAAACCAAACTTTGCATAAATAACTGGTACCATCAATTGAGATCCTGCCACAGACAAACGTCCCATGGCATTATGAAAGCCAGTGGCTGTGTTACGCATTTTAGTGGGGTAAGATTCGGCCACATAGGAAAACAAAGTAAAGCTGGCACCTAAGTTAAAGGCATTCATGAGCATCCCCACAGCAATAATTAGCCACAGTGTGTTACCAAGATTAGCATATACCAGAGCTAGTCCAGCCCAGCAAAGTGCCATGACCCCAATGGGAATTTTGCGACCCCCTTTATCGGAGACGAAGGAGGATAGGAAACATCCAATGGGAGCACCCAGAATAATCAGCGAACTGGCAAATAAAGATTGTTCTAAGCTAAAACCCTTTTGTTGTAACAAGGTGGGTGTCCAAGCCATAAAGACAAATCCCGGAACGTTGAGACATATAAAGGATACAAGCAACACTGCCGTTCTTTTGATATATGACCCACTGAACATACCAACCAGGACTTCCTTCATGTTTTCACTGGGTTGTACTTTTTTAGCAGCTTCACTTAAATCCACTTGGCGACCAGATAATTCAAATACAACCTGTTCTGCTTCAGCCACACGTCCCTTGGCCACCAACCAGCGGGGAGATTCTTTCAGATACTTCAAACCAAGGAAGAAGCCAATCAAGCCTAAACCACCCAAATAAAATATCCAGCGCCAGGAATCTTGACTAATAGGAACGATTATCCGAGCGATAACTCCAATTAAGGGCATAGCTAGGAAACCAATACCAGCAGTCATATTTTGCCACTTACCCCTACTTTCCGCAGGTGTCATTTCCGAGATATAGGCAATGGAAACTACCATCATACAGAAGATACCAAAACCAGTTATGGCTCTAGAAATGGCGAAGGTGGTTAAATCGTTGGCCAATCCGTTGACGATAGATGCTACTGAAAATACTACGATACTTGCTAAAAAGGTTTTTCTGCGTCCAATAAAGTCGGAAATAACACCGCCCAACAGTCCACCTAGGGTCATACCCACAAAGTATAAGGAGGTAATATGAGCGATGTCCTCCATGGTGATCCCCCAAGACCTAATCAGTGCTGGAGCCACAAAGGCAAAGTTATTATTATCTAGTTGCTCAAAGAAGTAGGCTAAAATAATTAGTGCAAAAAGACGCATATGATTCCTTGAAACAGGTAGACCATCGAAGTAATTGTTTTTAATTATGACACCTGCATTTACATCCACACTACTGCTACTCAAAAAATTTCCTGCCGACAAACTGGCACTGCTATTTTTCTGCATAAGCGCACCCTCTCCCCTATTGCATTATCATGCTACGATATTGTGATAATTATCTTTAACACAATCTTACACAGGAGTCGCCCCCATGACAAACAAACATTCATTGTTGTGGACACAACAAATTCTTGTGGTTTATCGAAGGTAGTGCAAAAATATAACAGTGCCAATAGTCTGACACTGTTACCTTAGCCCTGATTTTATAAGCTAAAATATAATTTTCCTATCATCCTTTTCAGTTCGCGGCTCTCCTTTGACGTGATTTGCTTATGTCCATAACTGTACTGAACGTAATTATCGGTAATTATTTTAAAGATACCAGTATGCCTGGGAAACTGTTTGCAAAGCCGATTACAGAATTCATATGGCGTCTCCCATTCTGCCTTGGGGTAATTTCTTTGAGATGCCCATTTTAACAAATAATAGTAAGCTTCCCCCACGCCATATTTTACTGGTAAAAAAAGAGAGGCCAATAAATATATTTTTCTTAAAAGGCTTATTAATATTGGTATAATCTTTACCCGGGGTAGGACAAATTTCTGGGGTGTCTGGGTTTGACCGGCTTTTCGCCAGATTCTTCCTAAAAGATAGAGTATGCCCACGATCAAGGCGATAAGCATGCCGGCAATTAATAGATACAGCATGATCTCAACAACAAAACTGGTTTCACCGGATGTTTTATCCATCATAAACTCCGTTTTTAACTCGGTCGTGCTGCTTTCACTTACTACGTCCGTCCTTTGCGGTACCATGTCATTTTTTCCTAGAAGAAATTTCAAAATGATAGCCAAAATATTAACCAAATAAGTAGCAAAAGGTTGGGCCAACCCAAATAAGTTAGTTGAAAACCCATACAGATATGCCTGAAATAAACTAGCAACCATCATAATCGGTAATAGGATGCCGCCAAAATATAACGTGACTGCCCAAGGTTTTATTTTTTCATGCCCCGGTTTTATCATGGATAACATAACAAAACTACCAAAAAGAACCAACAACATGCAGATAACCAAATGAGGAATCATCATTCCAAGCAACTCTGCAATCATAAGAACGATAAACATGATAACAAGGCTTACTTCAAAATGACTAACTGCCTTCGTGTAGTCCCATGTTTTTCTTGCTAATAGGCCTGTTCTTAGCCAAATCCAAAAGTAAAATACCAATAGATTCATCATTTGCAGCCTAAATAAAATACCTTCAGACCACTGTTGATGAAAAGCGTTATTGAATAACAGCCCCCCAATAAAGATATAAAAAAATAAATAACAAGACCAAATAATAAAATATGACCACTTTTTAGAGATTAAAAGATGCTTTAATAAAACGGTTATGATAGAAAATGCTATTACGGTTGCAAAACTGGTAATGGCTGACAAGGGTGTTTTCATGCCTAAGGCAATAAGATAATAAATTGGATATAAATAGGCTATTTCTACCGATATCGCTAACAGCGTAAGCTGTATTCTATTTGTCATACCTAAAGCCTCCACCCTTAATCAAATGATAGGTCATACTGAAACAAATTGGGCAGGTCTTTAAAGTGTCCGCCGATAGAAATATAACTTGTGCCTGGTGGTATCGCCTTACTTTCCAATCGTAAAAAATCATTTATATCACCCAGGGGTGAAAATTCTAACCTTGCTAACCGCTCCAATGCGATTAATAAATGATTCATACCATTGCCAATAGGCAACGATAAAGGTCCCTCCATCCCGGTTTGACGCCCATTGGCCAACACGCCAAAGGGAATATTCCTCTCTTGGGCCCACGTTATCATTGTGGCAGCCACCGAAAGAGCTTTTTCATATTTTTCTTCATCATTATCCTGATAAAAATATTCTACATCCACTAAGATATAGATCTTGTAATCCGCTGAGGGTTCTAATACTTTAGCATATAGTTGATCCTTACCCATACTTGCTTTCCAGTGAATAAGTCTCGCCGGTGTATCATCAGTATATTCCCGTAAACTAACTAATCGAATAGGATCGGGCAAAAAGGGTCTTTGCACATTATTTTCTCCTATTAAATCAGATACCTTGATAGCCAATTTTTCCAAAGGTACTAACCGAGGGTAAACGATCAGCAACTTACGATCTTTTATTATCCTCGCCTGCTCAAAGAGCCCTAAACCATCCCTGGAGAATAGATGCAAATCAGGAATTTGCCAAACCCCTCGCTTAATAACCTGTAAATCATATGTCAGGCAATAGTTTTGCCTGGCCATTAACATAATGGCTTTTTCCTCTATCGTTTCAGTTCCCTTCACAGTTAACCCCGCAGGAAGAATTTGCTGCCAACCAATAATTGAAGGTAATCTCTTATTATTCCTTATCTTAAAGGTTAGTTTGGTCATCTCCCCGGGAAAAAATCGTAAAACGGTGACTTGTCTTTCCACTACTAGATTTCTTAATCCGGCCTTACTCCACCAAGAGGCCCCTTCAAGGGTTACCACTACCAGCAATAGGAATATAGCTGGCAACCAAATCGTATTGTATAACAAAACCAATAAACCGACTATCAGAATGATTCTTACCAGTCCAATAGAAAAATACGAGACAATACCTTGTTGCGTTTCCTGGCTAGTCATGATTATTCATCCTTTTCGACCTCTGGTATTGCTACATAATTAACGATATCTTGTAATACATCGCTTTCAGAAACACCTTTTAGTTTTTCTTCCCGTTTTAATACGAGGCGATGCTTGAGGACTGGCTTGATCAAAAATTTAACATCATCCGGTATAACATAATTTCTATTTCTAACCAGGGCCAATGCTTGAGCTGCTTTAAATAAAGCTAAAGAGGCCCGGGGACTGGCTCCTAATTCAATGGATTGGTGTTTCCGGGTTTCTTCTATTAATAAAACGATATATTCAACAATTGAAGGATGGATCTTAACCTGACTCCGCCGTTCCTGCCAATGCAATATTTCATCTGCCGTTGCCACTGCTTCCAATGAATCGAAAGGATTCCCGCAGCCATGACTTAAGAGGATCTTAATTTCTTCCTTTGCAGTTGGATAACCCATACTAATTTTCATTAAAAAGCGGTCTAATTGTGCTTCCGGTAATAGAAAGGTCCCTTCCATTTCAACAGGATTTTGCGTGGCTAAGACAATAAACGGTTTAGGCAGGCGCATGGTTTGTCCATCTACGGTAAATTGCCTTTCTTCCATTGCCTCTAATAAACTGGATTGTGTTCTCGGGACCGCTCTGTTTATTTCATCCGCCAATAGAATATTGGTCAGCACGGGTCCTTCACGAAAAACTAAATTATCCTTTTGCTTGCTATATACATAAAATCCAGTAACATCCGTGGGCATTAAATCAGGCGTAAATTGGATTCTTGTAAAACGACAATTTAATGAAATGGCAAAGGCTTTGGCCAACATGGTTTTCCCTAGTCCAGGTACATCTTCAATCAGTACATGCCCATCTGCCACCAAAGCAACTAATAACAATTCCGTAATATCCTCTTTGCCAATCAAAACCTTTGCAACATTTGATTTTAGCCTATTAAAAGCTGCCTCCAACATTTGTCTACCCCTCTTTTGTGCAATAAAGTTGTTAGTTACTATTATAGCAGACAAGGTCGAAAAAAGGCGTACGAACTATATCACGGATCGTTTTGCTGCTAGAAGGGAAAAACACTGAATTGTCCAATTATTAAAATAATAGAAGGGGGTATTATTATGTATAAAATAATTGATGGTCATGTGCATTTATTCCCTGAAAGATTAATGAAGGCAATTTTGGTTTGGTTTGAGAATGAAGAAAACTGGGAAATGCCTTTTAAATGGAGTGCTGAAAAACATATTGAATATTTACAGGGTATCGGAACTTCAGAAATGATGGTTCTGTGCTATACAAATAAAGCAGGAACCAGTGAGGGGCTAAATGAATGGCTGGCCGCTCTGGCCAAACAATATCCAGAAATAAGGCCCTATGCCGCAATACACCAGGACGATATTGATAAAGCTAAGATGCTCAAAGTCTTTTTGGACCAGCACCGTTTTTATGGTGTGAAAATTCATTCCTTTGTTCAAAGGGTGTCTGCCCTGGATGAAAGGTTCAAAGAAGTGTTACAATTACTGGCTGAACGAGAAAAAGGGTTAGTCCTTCATGCCAGCTCCATGCCGATCAACTCACCTTACATCCGACCGGATGATGTCGGGTTTTTATTGAGGGAATACCCAGGTTTAAAGATCATGGTCGCTCATTTAGGTTTACCGGAATTTCATAATCCGTATCTGAAGCTATTGGATAAATATGAAAATTTATTTTTGGATACGGCCTATGTTTTTGGCAACCAACGGTCTGATTTAATCTATGCCAAGAATAAGAGTAGGGAATTTTTGCGAGAAGCCCTAGAAAATTATGCCGATAGAATTGTCTATGGCAGTGACTTTCCTGTCATGGATTACCCCCCGGAAAGGGCCATTGAGCACATCCGTTCCCTTGTGCTGGGCGAGGAAAAAGAGGAGAAAATTTTCTGCTCTAATGCAAAGAAATTTATGGGCCTAAGCTAGGCCTTTGTTTACTTGTTTACTGTGCTCTAAAAAGAATTACATCGTCCCCATCTTGAGGAGGAAATAAAGATGAGGACGATATAATTTAAACAACCTTTTACATGTTTACCGAAGTAGTTGGCTTCGGTTTTATTAAAGGTGCACCAAGAGGAATAATATTTCTTTCAAATACCGTGTTAATAATCATACCCCAGGCAGTATATAAGCCGAAGACACCACCAAGACCGATGAAATTTCCGGATACGATATGCCATTCATGGCCAATTACATTGAGATTCAAGAGGGTTACAACAATCACAGCTATATCAAGTGACAAGACCATTAGAATGGTGCTTAGTGGGGTTTTAAAATATGCCGGCGTCCAGGATACCAGTGCAATCATCAGGGCGATCCAGGCCCAACCATCGATTCGAGCATCCAAAACCCAACCACTCTTAGCAGCATAAAATTTGAGCAGTAATTCCAGACCATTTACTAACATAAAAAAGGCTGAAAAGAAGAGAAAAATATTACCACCTAAAATATTGCCATGTTTCAATTCCATGGTAGCAACAAAAATTTGAACGACAAAACCACCTATTAGCCAGATACCAAGTAACGGTGCACAAGAAGAATCAACTTTTCCAGTGTGTATAGCATAAAAGGTAAAGCACGCTATTGCCAGTGCGACCAGGCCAGCCGGTCCTGGATTTGCTGCCTGTCCTTGAGACATTTAATAACCCCCTATTTAATATAAATTTTTCACGCTGGGATAACTCACTGGATTGTTATTGCTCAGCCAATCATACTTCATGGGAAAATTAAACCACATACTTGCCAGCTGCTGAAACAACCGCCGCAATCCCCTGCCGCATAAGAATGGTGCTCTGGGGAGTGTACTGGGCTAGCAACTCCAGATCACTTATACGTTTTGTCAATTCTTCACCTTCGACAACGGTTGCCAAAATATTTTTAGCGGCTTGCTCCATCATACCAATATTCGAATGAATAAAGCATTTAGCCATGCTTAACTTTAGTTTTGCTTTGTCTGCACCATCCCTGGCCAAGGCCTTTTGAGCCCGCAGCAGGGCACTTTCCATGCCAAACACCTGCGTCAACATATCTGCCAGTTTACCGATGACTTCCTGCTGACTAAGCAGTCCGTTACCAAACTTGTTAATTCCGGCCCCCAGAGTATATAGGAAGATGTCCTTCGCTGCCTGTACCAAGTCCTCTTCACTTTGACAGGCCGCCATGCCCGCTGCAATTTTTGACTGAACCTGTTCAATGGCTTCCTTCAAGGGAATGTCCCCTTTGAGCCCACGGCGAACCAAGGTGCTGGTAGTCACAACCCGGTTAATTTCATTGGTTCCTTCAAAAATACGGTAAATTCTGGCGTCCCGGTATAGTCTTTCAATGGGGTACTCGGAAGTGAAGCCATAGCCGCCATGAATTTGCACACCTTCATCAACCGCAAAGGCTTGCACTTCAGTGGCAAATACCTTATTCATGGAGCATTCCATGGCATATTCTTCAATACCCCGGGCAGCCACCTGACCCCCGTCATGGCCTGAAATATCCAGGGAATGCATCATTTCATCCAACAGACCTCCGGTACGATAAACCATACTCTCAGCCACATAGGTTCTAACCGCCGTCTCAGCCAATTTTTCTTTAATCAGGCCAAATTCGGCAATGGGTTTGCCAAATTGGATGCGTTCGTTAGCAAAGGATGCCGCTAGTTCCAAGGCCTGTTTGGCAATACCCGTTGCATTGCCGGCCAGTTTGTAGCGACCCATATTCAAGATATTAAAAGCAATGACATAGCCTTTGCCAATTTCATACAAAATATTTTCCACCGGAACTTTTACATCTTCCAGTATTAAGGTTCTGGTAGAAGATCCCTTGATACCCATTTTGTGCTCTTCCGGACCCGTTGAAAGACCTTCTGAATTGGCATCAACAATAAATCCGGTAAACTTTTCCCGGTCTATCTTCGCAAAAACAATAAATACATCGGCAAATGCGGCATTGGTAATAAATTGTTTGGCACCATTTAGGATATAGTATTTACCATCGGGACTAAGCACAGCGGAGGTACTGATGGCCATAGCATCCGTACCCGCCCCCGGTTCAGTCAAAGCGTAAGCCGTAGCGATTTCGCCCATGACAATGCCCGGTAGATACTTTCGTTTTTGCTCATGGGTGCCGAAATAGACGATCGGCAATTGACCAATTCCGGTCTGGCCCCCGTGGGTCATGGCAAAGCCACCGGCCCAACCCATGCACTCAGCAATAATGCTGGTGCTAATTTTATCCATGGCAAAACCCTCATATTCTTCCGGAACATCGGTTCCCAGTAAACCCAGCTCACCAGCCTCCATTAATAGCTTTTTGTTAAGCCCATCTTTTTTGTATTCTAAGTCATCCATCACTGTCAAAACGTTATCCTTTACAAAACCCATGGCAGTTTTATAAATCATTTTATGTTCTTCTGTAAAATCCTCGGGAGTAAAAATATCCTGTGGATCGGTTTGACCAAAGAGAAAACTACCGCCTTTCGGTAAGTTGCCCATTTATTTCACCTCTCCTTTTAATTGCTCTGGCTGCGTTTGCCAAATAGCCAGCTTACTTGATTTATCCAACCTATTTGCCTGTATAGTTAGGCTTGCGTTTTTCTAAAAATGCTCCTAAACCTTCTTTAGCATCTGCACTGGCAAAGGCAGTAACAAATGCCTGTATTTCAAAGGCCAGACCGGCATGAATATCAACATTGCTGCCTGTATTAATCGCTTCCTTCGCCATCTTGATAGCCACTGTGGGTTTGCCGGCCATCCTCTTGGCTACTGCCTTGGCTTCTTCCAGCAGTGTATCAATTGACACAACTTTATTTACCAGGCCAATTTTTTCAGCCGACGCAGCATCGATGATGTCACCCAGGAAAATTAATTCCTTCGCTTTGGCTGCACCAATCAACCTGGGTAGGCGTTGTGTTGCTCCATTACCTGGGATAATACCCAAGCCGGTCTCGGGTAAACTGAATTTAGCATTGTCGGCAGCCAAGCGGTAATCACACGCCAAGGTTAGCTCACAGCCTCCCCCGAAAGTAAACCCACGAATGGCTGCGATAACCGGTTTGCCTAGATTTTCTATTTTATCTACACAGGTTTTGGAACCCTGGCAAAATTGATACACCTCTACCGGAGTAAGGGTAGCCATTTCTGCTACGTCAGCACCGGCAGCAAAGGCCTTTGATCCGGCACCGGTAATAATAACGGCCTTAACTGAGTCATCAGCCTGCAGCTCGTCGGCGGCTTGGGCTAGTTCACTGTATACTTTACTGTTCAGAGGATTCATGGGCGGACGGTTTAGGGTAACAACAGCCACACCGTCTTCTTTATTTAACAAAATTGTTTCATAGGACATGAAATTTCCCCCTTTGAGGTAGTTTATTTTAATGACCTGTGCCGAAAGAATCCCAGTAGGGAATCGGTTACTCTTACAGATTCCCTACTTTGGCAGCTTAAAAGGATGGTTATAAAAATTCAAAGCACAGATCCTTATTTTTTATCGTAGTCGTACCATCCCGCATTGGTCTTCTTGCCTAAGCGTCCGGCTCTTACGATCGATTTCAAGGTGAAAGGAGGATTCCAGTTCGGATTCTTGGTTTCATTATAGAAATACTCCGCAACAAACATAGAAATATCGATGCCGGTAAAGTCCATTAGTGTGAAAGGGCCCATTGGATAATTTAAGCCGAGGGTGACTGCTGTATCAATATCCTTGGGTGTCGCTACCCCCTCTTCTACCAGGCGCACAGCCTCAAGGAATTGGGGCATCATAACCCGGTTTACGATGAAGCCGGGGGTGTCCTTCTTAACCTCTACCGGTGTCTTGCCAAGGGCCTCGGCAAGCTCAAATGAAGTTATCAACGTTTCGTCACTGGTCTTATGACCCCTGATGATTTCTGCCAATCTCATAACCTGGGGCGGATTGAAGAAATGCACCCCCACGACCTTATCGGGACGGTTGGTAGCGGCAGCAATCACGGTGATGGACATAGAAGAAGTGTTGGTGCCCAAAATTACCTCGGGCTTACAGATTTTATCCAGTTTTTCAAAAACACTCTTCTTTAGATCCAAATCTTCAATAACTGCTTCAATTACATAATCAACGGATGAAAGATCCTCCAAATTGGTGGTGGTAATAATCCTCGTTAGTATTGCAACTTTTTCTTCAAGGGTCATTTTCTGCTTCTCGATGTTCTTGTCCATCAGTTTGCCCATTCTGCCCAGAGCGGCATCTAGAAAACGCTGTTCCACATCGCAAAGTACCACCTCAAAACCCTTCATTGCTGCCAGATGAGCAATGCCGCCGCCCATTGAGCCGGCTCCAACTACCCCAACTTTTTGAATAGCCATTTAACATACCTCCATCAATCGTATTTTTATATATTTAGCAAGGATGCTCCTGATTCTTCAGTAGCAACTTAGTCAATAATGCCTTTCCCCTTCAAGTCAGCAATTTCACTGTGGTTATAACCAAGTAATTTGCTGAGAATGGTCTCCGTATCCTGTCCCAGGGCTGGCGAACCGCGCCACGCAGTACCCGGCGTCTCACTCATTTTAGGAACAAAGCCAAAGGCTTTAACTTCTTTACCAAGGGTCTGGTCTTCATAATTGATGAACATACCCCTCGCCTGCCAGTGCGGATCTTCATAAATTTCTGCGATGGTTTTAGCGATACCAAGGGGAACCCTGAATTTACTTAGATGATCTTGTATTTCCTGTGCTGTGCGCACTTCCATCCAGGCCTGTGTCCTACGCTCAAGTTCTTGGCCAATGGGAGACGCTACTGCTTCCCGTGAGGCAGCCGCTTCCTGAAAGGGGAACTCGGTTGGATCCAACTCCAGTGCCTGTAGGAAACGACCATACACATCCGGACCATAGGCACCGATATACACATACCTGCCATCCGTCCCTTTATACATGTTAGCCGGCTGAAAAATCGGTATCTTGTTGCCAAACCGACCTTTTAATACACCGGCATTCATCCAGCAGGAAAAAGCATCATCCAAAACCCTTGCCATGGCCTCGACTTGGGCCACTTCTACAACTTGCCCTTTGCCTGTCTTCATGGCATGAACGTAAGCTGCCGTAATTCCATTGGCTGCTATCAGGGCAGCGATATAGTCGTTGATAAACGAGGCCGCATACTGCGGGGGTCTAGGCTCCGGAAAACCATTAAGAAACATATAACCACCCTCAGCCTGACCGATAGGATCATAGGATCCCCGATTGCATATTTCGGGATTACCACCAAACTGAGGTCTGCCAAAACCACTGATGTGGGCAATAATTAATCTGGGGTTAACCTCAAATAACATTTCGTCGGTAATGCCTAGCTTTTCGATCCAAACCATATTCTCAACCCAGACATCCGAAATCTTGATCAGAGAAAGAAAGATTTCCTTTGACTCTGGTATCTTCATGTTTGTATTAAGAGTAAAACTCAATCTGTTCCTAGCACCCTGAATCCAAGCGGCACTGATGGTCCTATCGCCGTTTGTTACCTGTGGAGACTGGCCACGATAGGGATCACCTATTTTCGGTCGCTCAATCTGAATTAGCTCTGCACCAAAATCACTAAGCATCGTTGCAGCAAAGGGCGCAGCTACTATCGTTCCGCTAACCAGTACTCTCATGCCTGAAAGAGGTCCGTATACTGGAGCTAATGCGGGTGCCGGAATACGCTCAATTTTTTCCCATTTTTCCATTTGATTTGCTCCTTCACAATTTTTCCTCCCACCAGGTTGAAACATCCCTTTATTAAGGCCTTTCCAGCAGAATAGCCAATCCCATTCCGCCACCAATGCAAGCGGTACAAACACCGTATCGTACCTGACGCTCCATCATTTCGTAGGCCAGTGTCATTGCTATTCTGCTGCCAGTCATTCCTAAGGGGTGACCCATAGCCAGACCGCTTCCATTAACATTCAGTTTAGGATACATAACCTCTGACTCGTTCATATATACATCCATCATTCTTAAACAACCAAGAACCTGTCCGGCAAAGGCTTCATTAATTTCATACAGGTCAATATCTGTCATCTTTAGGCCAACTTTATTGAGCAATTTGGGAATTCCATAGGCCGGGCCTAGGCCCATAACCATGGGATCACAAACACCAATAGCATAATCCACAATATAGGCCATGGGTTCAAGACCTAGGGATTTGGCCTTTTCTTCCGACATTAACACAAGGGCAGCAGCACCATCATTCAAACCCGTAGCATTGCCGGCAGTAACGGTCCCATCCTTTTTAAAAGCTGGTTTTAGCTTAGCCAATGATTCCAAGGTAGTGTCTGGCTTCGCATGTTCGTCCTTGGAAATATAAGTGCTGCCCTTTCTACTTTTAATTTCAACGGGAACAATCTCCCTTTCAAACCTGCCTCTCTCTACCGCTGCTTTATTTTTCATTTGACTTTCATAGGCAAAGAGGTCTTGATCCTCCCGTGAAATTTCATATCGCTCAACGATATTTTCAGCAGTAACACCCATCCATACTTGAGGATACATCTGACTGGGAGCAGCATTCATATGGGACATTTCATTGGCACATTTAAGTTTTTGAGAGTTGTTCTTGAAGCCTTCATAGCGCACATTAAGCGGCAAATAGTAAGGAGCACGGGAAAGGCTTTCAGCACCACCTGCCACCACAATCTCTGAGACACCCGTCAATATTTCATGCCAGCCGGATACAATCGATTGAAAGCCGGAGCCGCAGATTCGATTAACCTGCATGCCATGAGCGTTTTCACAACCAGCCAGCAGGGCTGCATGACGTCCTAGGTTGGTTACATCCATGGAACCTTCTACATGGCCCATGATCACCGACTCAACGGCTTTGGGATCAAGATTCGACCGTCTTACTGCTTCCTTAACGGCTATGGCAGCAAGGTCTTCTACCGGCACGGTTTTAAGTCCGCCCAAGAAGGCCCCAACCGGCGTTCTGGCAGCACTTGTAATCACAACTTTTTTCATCCTTTTCCCTCCATTTGGATCGTTATCTATCAAAAATAGAATTAACCGCTTATTAAATTAGCCGTCATCTTTTTGGCTCTCTTTACTGGTTTTGCCCTGTATCACCACCTTTTAAATTATCTGAGTGCACTCGTTAATAGCTATTAAGAGCAAAACCCATACCAATTTTAAACTCAAATGTAAAAAAATTAAAAATAGTCCAAATTTACTCAATAAACAGTAAATTTGGACTATTAAGCCGCTAATTATTTTTTTAGTCACTACCCAACCCTCAAGGTAGTTGCAAAATGTCTACCACTTTTTGTCTCTATTCGTATACAATTTTCTAAAAATGCAACCTTAGGACTCCATGACTTTGGTTTTTCTATAAAGCATACTTCGGTGAATTCCTAAACGCAGAGCCGCTTCCCCTACTCTACCGTGACATTCAGTAAGTACTTGATTGATGTATTCCTCCTCCACCGCTTTTAAAACACTTTTCAAGGTTCCCTTATAGGGTATCTTTTTTTCTGTATAATCCTCATCCACCGTACTTGATTTTACTTTGCCGCCCAAAATAAAATCATCATCAAAGGCCAAGTCATCATTAATGGATGTGACTACCAGTCTTTCCGTAACATTGCGTAACTCCCGTATATTACCAGGCCAACTATAATGAAGAAAGACCTCTTTGGTCTTGTCGGTAAACTTTTTGCTCAATGCGTATTTTTTATTTAGTTCCTGTAAAAACTTGTTGGCCAAAACACAAATATCCGCTATCCTTTCCCTGAGGGGTGGTAAATATAATGGGATAACATTCAGTCGATAATATAAATCACTGCGAAAGGTATTTTCCTTTATCATGGTTTCTAAGTCTCTATTTGTAGCAGAAATAATTCTCGTATTGATCCTGCGGATGACGGTACTACCTAACCTTTTAACCTCACCCGTTTCCAATACCCTTAGTAGTTTTGATTGCATGGATAATGGTAATTCACCAATTTCATCCAAAAACAAGGTTCCCTTATCAGCAACCTCAAACAGTCCCAGTTTTCCCTTTGGGTTTGCTCCGGTGAAAGCACCCGGCTCATAGCCAAAAAACTCTGATTCTAATAATTCGTTGGGAATTGCCGCACAATTCACCGGAATCATTGGCTCATTGGATCGAAGACTATTTCGATGGATATACCTGGCAATTACCTCTTTGCCGGTACCCGATTCCCCATATAGGATAACGGAGCTGTCTGCCTTAGCGATAACATTACAAGATGCAATAATTTTACGCATTTTTCTGCTTCTTGCCACCGGCAGCCTTAAATCCAAATCTACCTCACCCAGGTATTCCGCAGCGGATTTATACCTTTCTGTTTCTATTCTTTTCTTTTCTAAACTGGCCCGATATTTCGCAAAAATATCATTGTCCCGGGCATTGGTAATTACCATTGCGACATTATTATCTTTATCAATAATGGGTATGCTGGTACACATTAAATTTGTTCCCATGCAGGTCCTTACCATGGCCGTAACCACCGATCGCGTTTCTAAAGCCTCCCAGGCCGGTGATCTGTCATATAAACCTTTACTGACCAAGTTTTTCACATTGCTGCCAATTATTTCATCATGACTAATTCCCATCATTTTTCTTGTTGACGGATTAGCTAGAATAACATAGCCATCTTTGTCTGTAACAAGAATAGGATCATACGAATTAGCAAATACCTGCTCTAAATCGATCAAATCACTTTTCTCAAGCTCTTTTACTGATTTATTTTGGTGATAGAGTTGTTGAGCAGCATTCGATCTATTGAATTTAGAAGCCATCTCATCTCCTCCATTCAAAGAAAAAGCATTACACCCATCCACAAGCTGCAAATATATTAAAATAATTTCTTTAGTATAAGTTGATCTGCCTGGTACAAACAATAATTTTATTACTAAAATCATAGTACAGGTTGCATAAGTTTTCAATAATTTGGAATATTTAATCTACTTTAGTTTTCGACTTGAATTTATTTATTGACCTATAAAACTACAATGCAAGTCTGTTTTACCAAATTTATCTCTATTTGTGGTATGTTTCAATACCTTTCCCGGGGTGAATTTTACCCACATTTTAGCTAATACTTTGTCCTACTTCTTCGGATAAATAAAAAGAGGCTGTTTTTGCCTCTTTTACGTTTTTTACACCTTATCAAATTAGATTTCCGGTCTGGGACCAGCTTTAAATCTGTGGCCCTGGCATTTCTCACGAAGCTTATTTTCTATACTAGGCCAATCTAAACTGAACCCCATGGCCTCCCCGGGGATAGCGCCACTCAATATTATCGTGGGGACAGGCAATGCGGCAGGCACCGCATTCCAGGCAGCCTTCATAGCCCACGGCAATACGGCCATCCCTCCATTCATAGACCCTGGCGGGACAAAACACGGTACAACTTTTTTCCGAACACTTCTCTGCGCAGACGGATTGGTCTTTAATGACCAGATGGGATTGTTGGTCAGGCTTCCAGCGGTTTAGATATAATTTATCATCAATATTAACTTCCTTATCCAGGTACTTTAAACCTTGCCTTGGCTCACTCATTATTTCACCGCCTTCCAAGCTCGATAAATATCTTTAGCCATAGAATACATGGATCTGCCGCCCAAGAATTTCTGGGCAACAAGCTTTTGTTTGTCACTTTTGCTGGTACCATCCACCGTTAGCATTTCACGCAGAGCCATATTTGCTGCTGGTATATACTGGTTGAAATATTGGGGCCTGTTCTCAAACAGTTCCGCGGTATCTTTATATTTTTTCAGGTCTGAGATAACAAAGCTATCCCATAGTTTTTCTTGATAGTGAGACAAGGCCCGTTCATTAAATTCACCAATTTCATAGGCCCTAAGGATTGCCTCTGCTGCCAATTTACCTGAGGTCATGGCTAAATTACTGCCTTCCCGATGGATACTATTGACCAGTTGAGCCGCATCACCCACCACCACAACACCATCCCCCACCATTTTGGGAATGGCGTTATAGCCTCCTTCAGGAATTAAATGGGCATAATACTCCACCGGCTCACTCTTCCGAACCAGTGGGCGGACCATCGGGTGATTTTTTAAATTTTCCAGCAGATCATAGGGACGGATCTGTCTTTCCCGCATCTGGGAAAGCAGTGCCCCTACACCAACGGAGATATGCTCCTTGTTGGTGTAAATAAAGGATGTCCCCACCATGCCCAGGGTACCACTGCCAAAGATTTCGATGGTGGTTCCCATGCCCGATTCTAGGTTGAACCGTTCTTCAATAACCTGGGCAGGAAGTTTCAATACCTCCATCACCGCCAAAGCCACTTGCTGAGGCTGCCATTCCTTATGAAAACCCAGCTCCTTCGCTAAAAGTGAGTTTACTCCGTCGGCCAGCACCACAACATTGGCATAAAGATCCCCGTCCGGTCTAGTGGTTCGAATCCCTACCACCTTTCCATTCTCGACAATGCAGGATTCCACCGTGGTTTCATTAATAATGAGGGCACCTGCTTCGGTGCACTTGCGGGCAAACCATTGGTCAAATTGGCCCCGAAAAACCGTAAAGCAGTTATAGGGTTCTTCCGCCCAGGACTGACCTTTATAGCCAGTGGTCACCACTGAATCTTCGTCCATTAGCCAAAACCTTTGTTCAACCACTGGTCGCTGTAAAGGGGCTTCTTTCCAGAATTCCGGTATTAATTCTTCCAGCATGGCACGGTAAAGAACACCGCCCATCACATTCTTTGCTCCCGGGTAATCACCCCGCTCAATTACCACCACAGATAAACCTGCCTTAGCCAATTTATAGGCTGCGGCAAGGCCCGCAACCCCGGCCCCAACAACAATCGCATCAAACTTTTCAGGCACAGCGAGTCCCCCCTTCACCCTTTGCCGTGTCTCTAGAACCTTTTCCTTTAAATAATTCCCGGAGGGGTTCGATTAATGAAGGTACTATTTTGGTGGCATCCCCAACAATGCCATAGGTACATTCCTTAAATATGAGAGCCTCCGGATCAGAGTTGACGGCAATAATGACATCTGAGCCGCGAATGCCAACCAGATGTTGAATGGCCCCTGAAATACCTAAGGCAAAATAAATTTTGGGTGCCACCGTTATTCCGGTTTGCCCTATCTGATATTTATGGTCCAGCCAGCCTGCCTCCACAGCAGCCCTGGATCCCCCCACTTTGCCGCCAATGGCTTCGGCCAGGCCATAGCAGGTTTTCTGGAAATTTTCCTTATCCCCCAGTCCACGGCCACCAGCCACAATTATTTCAGCGTCTTGGAGATTAATTTTATCCCCTTGATCTTGGACAATCCTTAACACTTGGGTGAGCATATCTGCCTCATTTAAGTCCACTTCCGATTTGATCAGAATACCCTGCCGCCCAGGCACTGGTTTGGCCATCTTCATAACCTTAGGACGAACCGTTGACATTTGGGGACGGTGATTTTTGGAAATAATGGTAGCCATGATATTTCCGCCAAAGGCGGGTCGTGTGGCTAACAGTAAGCGCTGTTGCAAATCAATATCCAGCACGGTGCAATCGGCGGTTAATCCGGTTTCTAGTTCGGTGGCCACTGCTCCGGCTAAATCACGTCCTGTTGTAGTTGCACCCATTAATATGATCTCCGGTAAGTATTGCTGAACCAGTTTAACAAAAACCTGCATGTAGGTTTCCGCCCGATAGTAACGAAGTATCGGGTCATCTACAAGGTACACCTTATCCGCCCCATACTCATAAAGCTTAGTTTCCGAACCGCAAATTTGGTAACCAAGGATAACCCCGGCAAGTTCGACACCTAATTTATCGGCCAATTGCCGTCCCGCCCCTAATAATTCCAAGGAAACCGGCGCAATCTCACCTTCCCTTTGCTCAATAAACACCCAAACTCCTTTATATTTACCTAAATCCCCACTAAGCTGGGCTGCCGCTTCGGTGGTCGGAGTTGTTTCCGATTCTTGTTTTTCAGGCAGCTTCTGGCTGGCAACGTATTCGGTGGTATCAAGCTGCTTGGCCAGTTCTAAGGCAGTGACTGGACAGACTCCGACACATTCACTACATTCAATACACTTATCCTCAATTACCTGGCATAGGCCGTCTTCATTTATAAAAAGTGCCTCATGGGGGCAAGCTGTGATGCATGCCTGACAGCCCATGCAGGCAGGTGTTACTTTGACTGCCATGTTAATCACCCCTTAGTATTTCTTAAACTACTTTTTGAGATAATTTTTGCACCAAAAGGTCAACAATATCCTTTTCCGAACCCTTTAATATTTCCCCTTGACCCCTTTGGGCAGGGGCAAAAATTTTATTAACCGAAGTTGGGGAACCCTTCAAACCCATTTGGCTAAGATCTGCCTTTAGGTCTGCTGCTCCTAAGATAATGGGTTGGTAGCGGGCTGCCTGTATGAGATTGGGCAGGCTTTCATATCTTAATTCATTAATTTCCTTTTCCACGGTAATCAGGCAGGGTAGTTTTGCCTTAACCACTTCATAACCATCATCTAGTTTGCGATGAACAGTTACTTCCCTTTTGTCATTGTCCACATCTTCAATCTCCTGTACATAGGTGAGTTGCGGCAGGCCTAATCGCCTGGCAATACCTGGGCCCACCTGGGCGGTATCCCCATCAATGGCCTGCTTGCCGCAAAATATCAAATCAATGGGCTCCTTGCCGCTAATCACGTCAATACCCTTGGCCAGAATATAACTGGTGGCCAGGGTATCCGAACCGGCAAAGGCCCTATCACTTAAAAGATAACCCTCATCGGCGCCTAACATAATGCATCTTTTTATCACCTCTACGGCAGCAAGTGGACCCATGGAAATAACGGTTACCTTTCCGCCAAAACGTTCTTTTATCCGAACTGCCTCTTCCACCGCATGACTATCATAGGGGTTTATAATGGCAGGTGCACTGGATCGATCTAAATTGTTTGTCTCTGGATCAATACGAACCTCTGTGGTATCGGGAACTTGTTTTACACACACTAGAATATGCATAGCATCACCCCTTATAAATTAAACAAGCATCATTATTTTAAAAATTAGCAATTCAATACTTAGTATTCATATTTTTATTAATTTTATCAAAAACAGAGTCATATAACTGTTAATTTTATCACACTTTTGGAAAATTTTATCCTCCTTACAGTTTCGCTCGTATATAATATACTTTGTGTTAGATTTGGAGATATTGACAGCAAAGATAATCATCAAACTGGAGGAAGATATGGGTCTATACCAATTTCAAGTCTTTAAGACCGTAGCCGATAAGAATAGTTTTTCTGGGGCGGCACAGGCTTTATTCATTTCCCAACCGGCCGTCAGTATGCATATCCGATCCTTAGAAGACCATTTCAAAACAAAGCTTTTTGAACGCACCAGCCAACAAATCACGATTACAGAATCAGGACGTATCCTCTACGGGTACGTGGATAAAATCCTAACCCTCATTGATCAGGCGGAAAAAGATATTTCTAACTTTACCGGTCATATCCAAGGTCCTTTGTCCGTGGGAGCAAGCTTTACGGTGGGTGAATATGTCATCCCCAGGGTGCTGGGTATCTTTAATAAGGACCACCCACAGGTAAAGGCAAAGCTTTTGGTCACCAATACAGAACACATTGTAAATATGGTTTTAAAACATGAATTGGACCTAGGTTTGGTGGAGCACGGCGTAGATGCCCCAGAATTGATCGTCACTCCCTTTATGCAGGATGAACTGGTGATTGTGTTTTCACCAGACCACCCGTTGGCCAATCGAAAGTATATCTCCATCGAAGAACTGGTGAAGTTGCCGCTGGTTTTGAGAGAGATGGGCTCGGGAACTAGAAAAATTGCCGAGGAGCGTTTAGAGGAGGTGGGGGTTAATCTGGCTAAGCTAAATATGGTCATGGAACTTGGCAGCACCGAAGCTGTCAAAGAGGCGGTGGAAGCTGGTTTTGGTACTACGATTCTTTCCAAGTGGGCCGTACAAAAGGAACTAAAATTAGGCACGCTGGTGCCCGTTCAGATCAAGGAAATGCCCCTACGGAGGGAATTTTATCTGATTCATCACCAAAATAAATTTAAACCCCCAGTGGTGGAGGAATTTATCAATTTTCTTTTTGACTATCGGCAAAAAATTCAAATTGCTTGATTCCCTCGTAACGGGCCATGAGCCCTGCGCTAAGGACCTTTAAGCACAATATGCACAAAAAGGCCCATGGCTGACGGCTAAAAGGGAGTGCCACAAACTACTTGCTCGTAGCTGGCTGCTCCCTTTTTATTGCTTATTTTATATACCCAGTGCAAAAATTAAGGTGATACTAAACACTGCCATGATTAGTGATGCCACTAAACCAACTATGAAGGGCCTGATTCCTACGGTTCTCATATCATTAAAGCTAGTCAACAAGCCAACACCTGCCATGGCGGTAACAATTAGAAACTTCGAAAGTATCTGGGAATTACTTAAAAAGCTTGTCCACACTGCGCTATTCAACCAAATGGTATCACCAAAGGTACGCAGGCCAGCCATGGCCAGGAAACCTACCACAAACCAGGGGAAGATTCTAAAATAGTTCACCCTTTGACCTTGGCCGCCGGCAACATCCTTTTGTCTCCTGGTATAGATCACACCCAGGATCAACACAATGGGAGCCAGCAACACGGTACGGGTCAATTTAACCACCGTGGCAATTTGCCCGGCTGGATCACTATAGGCAAAGCCCGCAGCCACCACCTGTGCTGTTTCGTGGACAGCAACCCCAGCCCAAGTACCAAACTGCATGTCTGTTAGCAACAGTACTTTACCGATTAAGGGATACAGGAAGATCGCCAAAACCCCGAAAATAGTAATGGTTGCAACGGAGAAGGTTACTTCCTCGTCCTTGGCATCAATGGCCGGAGATGCTGCCACAATTGCTGTGCTGCCGCAAATGGCTGTTCCAATACCGATCAGTGTAGCCAGTTTATCCGGTAAGCCCATTTTTCTACCAAAGAAATAGGTTGCTGTAATGGCAAAGGTAACACAGACTACAATAATCATTAAGGCCTTTGATCCCGTGGTAACCACCGTGATAAAGCTTAGGCCAAGCCCCAGTAAGAAGATGGCGGCTTTAAGGACCTTTTTCATAGCGAAATTTATACCCGGCTCAAAAAGCTTATTAACACCTACCGTATTTTTTACCAACATGCCTAGGAGAATGGCAATGATTACGCCACTGATCGGCTTTTGACCACCAATGACAATACTCTTGTGAATAAACTCTGATACGTAAGCAATAACAAATGCTAAGATCATGCCTGGAACGATACTGTTTCTGATGCTGTTGTCCAATTTCATCGATGCCAACCCCTCATGTCAATTTCTTTTGTCATGTTAAATTCTACGAGGTTGTCACACTAAAGTAAAATACTTATAAATTATCAACCCCATAATGTTTAACTTATGACAGAAAATTAATTAAATTCGCAACCCATCCACAAAGAAAAAAGGAGTGCCGCAAAACTACTTGTTTAGTAGCATGCGACACTCCTTTTCATTTCATTAATTGGCTATGTACTGATTAATTCAGCACCCCAGATTGATGCCATTAAAGTCTTCGCTGTCTCATTATCCGGTTCAGCCTTGAGGATAAGATCTAAAAACTCTAAAGCCTGCTTTGTCTGGTTGCTCCGAATGGCGTTATTTATGACTTCGCTTAGATATAGCTGTTGTTTATAATAGGATAATTCCTGATAGTTTTTCAGCCAGGCGGCTATCTGTACACTTGCATTTTCGGCCAATTCTAATCTACTACCGGACTGACAGCCAAAGAAAACACTTAGGGCAGCGATGATAAACCAAAAATAACCCAAGGACTGGTTATTAAAAAGAAGCTTGGCGATAACCACTAGTCCCAGAAACCAGCAGAAGGTATCTATCATTCGCTTCATAATACCGCCCCCTTGTGAAAAACCTTTCTTTCATTATAAATAATAATAGGACTTTCTACAATAACCATTTCCCTCCAATTATATTGTACAGCGTAGATTAAAAAGAAAGGTTCCGCCTCCCCCTGTCACTATCGTAACATTGTCCTCGGAGGGGGATTCTTAAAAACCTCCCTCTCCGAGGGGGTGTGACGGGGGAGTCTTCCACATATGTCCAAATTTATCTGAAAAGTGACCCAACTCACAGCAACCTCCAATTTTTCGTGTTATCATATAATCAACTATTTATTGAAGGTAGGGATGCTAGGTGGGTTATCGGTTTTCAAGTACAAAGTTTAACAACCTTCTTGCCCAACTACAGAAGAACTACATCGTATATGCCCCGGTGCTCTTGAAGGGTAAGGGCCGCTTCTCGGATACGGATCTGGTGGGCTATGGTGAGATCAAGCAAATTGAAGATGTGGTCTTTGATCGCAAATCCTATTTTTCCCCCAAAGAAATTTATTACCCAATTAATCAAACCCTTTTTTATTTTACCGAAGAGGAATATCGTGAACCACAAATTGACCAAAGGGGTATTATTATTTTCCTGCGTTCCTGTGATATTCACGCTGTCTCTCGCCTGGACAAAATCATGCTGCACAATGGACCCCAGGCCGATTACTATTATGAAGGACTCAGGAATAAACTAAAGTTTGTTTTAATGGATTGCCCCACAAGCTTTGCCAGTTGTTTTTGTGTTTCCATGGGCACCAATGTTACAGAAGACTACAGTTTTTCCATTCGCCCAGAAAATGGCCACTATCTATGCCAGGTAAAAGAGGATATTGACGGGCTTTTTAACTCCCTTGGTACCCCCTGCGAAGTCACACCACAGTTTGTCAGGGAAAACCAGTTGGTTGTCACCATCCCGGCTAACCTGGATGAATCCGTGGCCAAATCTTCTATTTGGGATGAATATAATTCCCGCTGCATCGCCTGCGGCAGATGCAACACCTCCTGTCCCACCTGCAGTTGCTTTACCATGCAGGATCTATTCTATCAGGACAACCCCAAGTGCGGCGAAAGACGGCGGGTTTGGGCCAGTTGCCAAATCGATGGTTTTACCGATATGGCTGGTGGACACAGCTTCCGTCAAGAAAAGGGCCAACGCATGCGTTTCAAGGTTTTGCACAAGGTCTATGATTTCAAGAAAAGATTTGGCATCCACATGTGTGTGGGGTGCGGCCGTTGTGATGATGTGTGCCCTGAATACATTTCTTATGCCAATTGTGTAAATAAATTGGCAGCTGCCATGCAGGAGGTGAAAAACCGTGACCAATAACCCCTATTTACCCTTTAAAGCAGAGATTATCCGTGTTACCAAAGAAACAGACATTGACTGGACCTATCGTTTGGCCTGTGCTATAAAACCCCAGTGGGGTCAGTTTGTGGAAGTATCCCTCCCCGGCGTTGGCGAATGCCCGATCTCCATCAGCGATTTTGGTGAAGGATACATTGATATGACCATCCGAAGGGTGGGCAAAGTCACCAATGTTATTCACCTCCTGGACGAAGCGGATCATCTCTTTATCCGTGGCCCCTATGGCCATGGCTTCCCGGTGCCCCAGTTCACCGGCAAACACTTGATTATTGCTGCCGGCGGCACTGGTCTGGCACCGGTTAAAAGCATGATTAATTATTTTTACCACAACCCGGGGCTACTGGCTGAAATGAATCTTTTGGCTGGCTTTAAAAGCCCCTCCGACGTTCTTTTCCAACAGGAACTGGCCCACTGGTCCAAGGCTTTCCCCGTATTCCTCTCGGTTGATAAAATTTCCGGGCAGGAAAATCCTTTGAACTGCCATGAATGCCTCATTACCAAATTGGTGCCAGAAATACCCATCCCAAACCTGGACAATGTGCGAGGGATTATCGTAGGGCCACCGATCATGATGAAATTTACGGCCCAGGAATTTTTAAAACGAGGCATTGCTGAGGAAAACATCTGGGTTTCCTTTGAGCGAAAAATGTGCTGTGGCATCGGCAAGTGCGGCCACTGCAAGATAGATGATACCTATATATGCTTGGAAGGCCCGGTCTTTAACTATACCAAAGCCAAGGGTCTATTGGACTAAGGGGGTAAGAAGCAATGGATATAAACACCAAGAAGGTTATGAAAAATGCCTGGCGTATTACCAAAACCCGTGATCGAACCTGTCTGCGCATCCGAGTGCCCGGTGGTCACCTGCCGGTTAAATTCTTACCTCTTATTCAGGACATAGCCGAAAGGTTTGGTAACGGCACCGTCCATATTACCACCCGGCAGGGCTTTGAAGTACCGGGTATCCCCTTCACCAAAATGGCAGAAGTAAATGCCCTGTTAGCACCGATTATTCAAGAACTGGAGATTGACCGGGGCGTATCCCTGGACCATCCTACCCTGGGATATCCTGCCGCTGGCACCCGCAATGTCTCTTCCTGCATTGGCAATCGGGTTTGTCCCAATGCCACCTTTGATACCACTTCCCTAGCCTGGGAGGTGGAGAAAACCATCTACCCCAATGATCCACATGTCAAGATTGCCATCACAGGTTGCCCCAATGACTGTATTAAGGCCCATATGCAGGATATTGGTATCATTGGTCAAGTGGAGCCAATTTATGATGCCTCCCGCTGTATCGGCTGCCAAGCCTGTGTCAAAAACTGCAAAAAAGTTTCCACCGGGGCTCTGACCTTTGAGAATTACAAAGTAAAGCGAGACCCCCTGCGCTGCATTGGCTGCGGCGAATGTGTTTTAAAATGCCCCACTGCCGCTTGGACCAGAGGCGAGCAATGCTTCCGAGTAATTATCATGGGCCGTACAGGCAAGAAAAACCCCCGCATTGCCCGTAGTTTTCTGGAGTGGGTAGATCGCGACACCGTTTTAAAGGTCTGTGCCAACCTGTATACCTATATTGATCAATATATTGATCGTTCCCTGGCAAAAGAGCATGTGGGTTATATTGTAGATCGTACAGGCTTTACTACCTTTAAAGAAATGGTCCTGCAAGGAGTTACCCTGCCTCCCGGAGCCAGGGTTGCCAGCTTTATCGACTTTGGCGGCTATATGTACGATCGTAGTACCCACCTAGAATAATATTTATTTCTGTGCCGATCTCCCGTTGAGGTCGGCCTTTTATCCTTGTCACAAAGTCTCATTGACTTAAACACAAAACCTGCATAAAATAGAAGAATAAAATGAATGTTTATTCATTTTATTCTTCGTGAGGTGATTTTGACATGGTGTATCGGCAAACTAATAAAGTAACAGAAAAACTGCAAACGAAAAAAAAGGAAATACTGAGGGCTGCCCGGGAAGTCTTTGCGGAAAACAGTTACCAGGGGACCTCCATTAAAGCCATCGCTAAAAAGGCAAAAATAGCCACTGGCACCTTTTATCTATATTTTACCAACAAAGATGCCCTCATTAATATGATTGTTGAAGAAATGTTTCATGAGCTTCTGGATTATATCAAAAGGGAGAGAGCAAATTACACAGACAGTTTCGATAAGCTGCAAGCTTCTATGGAAGCCTGTATTAAACTATTCATTCAGGAAAAAAACATGGCTAAAATCCTTCTGGTGCAGGTCCCAGGCGTCAACAATGCCTTTAATGTTAAGTTAATTGAAATTGAAAATGAACTCATCAAACTAACCAAGGAAGACCTGGACGAGCTAAAAAGTCAGGGCAGAATACCGGATGAGGATACCTTTATCACTGCCTTAGCCTTTGTGGGGAGTTTCCGTCAGGTAATTATCAATTGGCTGCGGCAAGGTAAACCAGAAAATCTGGAAGAGGTCTGTACGACTTTAATGAAATATAACTTGAGGGGAATGGGGAAATCCGATGTCAGCTGCTGATTATCTTTCTGTGAAATCTTTAAGTGTCAGTTATATACAGAGGGGAAAGACTGTCACTGCGCTGAACTCAGTTGATCTTTCACTTCCCCAGGGTAAAACAGGGGTCATCATCGGCCCCTCTGGCTGCGGTAAAAGTACGCTATTTAATGTGCTGGCAGGTTTAAATACCCAATATACCGGCCAGGTCCTGATCGATCAGCAAACACCCCGGGGCGGTGGGGAAACAGCCCTTATTTTACAGGACTACGGCTTGCTGCCTTGGAAAACAGTTTGGGAAAATGTCGTTTTAGGGTTGCAACTGAGAAAAAAAACACCTCAGGAAATCCAAACCCAAGCCGAAACGATGCTCAGTAAACTTGGGCTCTTATCAATGGCTAAAAGATACCCAGCCCAACTGAGCGGCGGCCAAAGACAGCGGGTGGCCATTGCCCGGGCTCTCGTGCTGGAACCCAAACTGCTTCTGATGGACGAGCCCTTTTCCTCTCTGGATGCCCTGACCCGAGAAGAAATTCAAGATTTCCTCTTGGAAATTTGGCAGGAAACGAAGTTGACCATTTTATTAATCACGCACAACATTGAGGAAGCAGTCTTTTTGGGGCAAAAAATCTTTGTCATGTCAGCCGGTCCGGGTCAGATCGTTCAAGTGGTGGCGAATGAACTGGCCGGAGACTCCGACCTGCGGGGAAAGGTTCCCTTTTTGGAAATGTCTAATTTCCTGCGTTCATTTTTGCACAGGAGGGACAAGTATGCGGCGGGTATTTAAAGGTACCGAAAAGACATTTTCTTTTCTCTGGTCGGTGGCGATACTCCTACTGATGTGGTGGCTGCTTGCTATCCTATTAAAAAGCCCAGCCGTTCCACTGCCATTGGATGCTTTTCAAAGCTTTCTCCAAAACATCCAGGGAAATCTCCTCGTCCATCTGGGAGTGAGCCTCTACCGGGTACTTATTAGTCTGGTCCTGGCCACCATCCTGGCTGTACCACTGGGCCTTCTGCTGGGCAAAAACCCGGAAATGGATGCCAAAATAGCACCCCTGCTTTATATAACCTACCCCATTCCCAAAGTGGTCTTTATGCCTGTCTTTTTAATAATATTAGGAATCGGGGATAGTTCAAAAATACTTTTGATTACTTTAATCACCTTTTATCAAATCTTAGTGACTACAAGGGATGCAGCCAAAAACATGGCGAAGGAATATGTTTTTTCCCTAAAGTCCCTCGGTGCCACCTCCTGGGACCTCTACCGCCACGTTTATCTGCCTGGTTGCCTGCCGGCCATCCTCACCTCCCTCAGGCTGGGCTTAGGTACAGCCATGGCGGTGCTCTTTTTGGCCGAAACCTACGCCACCCAAACTGGCATCGGCTTTTTTATCATGGACTCCCTCAGCCGAATGAATTATGAGGAGATGTTTGCAGGCATTATCGCCATGGGCCTCATGGGTTTCTTCCTTTATGTCCTATTGGACCAGGCAGAAAAAATCCTGTGCTCCTGGGTTAATTTATAAACTTACAAAAGTTCACCTAAAAGATAACCCACTGAGAACAAAATACTAAAAATCAACGACAAGCGGGCGGTTCCGGCCAATGTAGCATTGAGGGGACGCCCCTTTTTGGTCTTCATATCCTGAATCAGCGGCAGGGCAAAGGGCATCGCCAGCCAAGCGCAAAGCACCCAAGCCGAAGCAAGGTGCTGCAGCCACATAAGAAGTGGCACAGCAAAGGAAGCTGCCAACAGGAGAAAGTATTCCCACTGGGTAGCCACTGGTCCTAGACGAACCGCCATGGTTCTTTTGCCTGTTTTTTTATCCGTAGGCAGATCCCGGAAATTATTAACCACTAAAATAGCTGTTATTAAAAACCCCACGGGTAACGAGGCCCACCAAGCAGCGGTACTGACATGACCAGCCTGTACATAGTAAGTACCGCAGACAGCCACCGGCCCAAAGAAAATAAAGACAAAGATTTCACCTAAACCATGGTAGCCCAAGGGAAAGGGTCCGCCGGTATAGGCAATGGCCGAGATGATGGCGGCAATTCCCAGGGCAAGGATCAGCCAGCCGCCCACCCAGGTAAGATAAAGTCCCAGAGCAAAGGCAAGGGCAAAGACCAACCACATGCCCACCATAACCTGACCAGGCGTTAAGAGTCCTGCCTGGGTAACCCTTAGGGGCCCGGTTCTTTCTTTGGTATCAACGCCTTTCTTAAAATCAAATACATCGTTGGCCAAATTTGAACCAATCTGCAGCAGCAGTGCCACCAGGAGAGCTGCTAGGGCTGGAAAAAAAGCAAAAACCTGTTCACCAATGGCCAGGGATGCACCCACAACAACAGGTCCCATGGCCGCTGGCAAAGTTTTGGGCCGGATGGCCAGCATCCAGATTTTAAAGGCACTTAGGTTTTCGTTAGATTGTGACATAGCAAATAATCCCCTTAAGAGTTGTATAGTATATGGTTTAATGGAATTCGTTTTTTTATGACAATTTCCTTCTCTAAAGAAAAAATCAGCTGTCAACCGTCGGCCATCAGCCTTCAGCATTCGAAATCTTGGGTGGAGGCCCTGGGCTTTTGTGCCTGTTTTGTTTAAGGGTCTTATGCGGCACAATTTGTTACAACCTAGAACACCCAAACTAGCATAAAGCTATTGACTTTCGGTTTAGGAATAATTAAGATAAAAATAATAAAATGAATGTTGGTTCATTCTTTGTATTGGTTATAGGAAGGTGGTTAATGAAGGTGAAATTTGGCAAAAAATTATTAATGGCCCTGGTCTTGCTATTGGCCATGTCCTTATTGGCTGGATGCACCCAGGAAAAGAAAACGCCCCAAAGAGAAGCACAGGAGCAATTAAAGATCGGCGTTTTACCCATTGAGGATATTATGCCGATGGTGGTGGCAGAGAAGAACGGCTACTTTGCCGAAGAAAATCTTCAGGTAGAATTAGTCCGCTTTCAAAGTGCTGTGGAACAGGGTAACGCCATGCAATCGGGCAGCCTGAATGGGATGGTTACAGACATGATTGTGGCAACCCTGATGAAAGATGCCGGCTTGGATTTAAAGATGACCTCCATCACCCTAGGGGCCACTCCCCAAGAAGGTCGATTTGCCATTGTGGCCGCCCCCGGGTCTGATATTAAAACACTGCAGGATTTAAAGGGAAAAGGCCTCGGGATTTCCAACAACTCTATTATAGAGTATGTTTCCGATGGCCTGTTAAAGGATGTCGGAATCGATCCGTCCGAAGTTAAGAAGATTTCTGTGCCTAAAATCCCCATCCGTATGGAAATGCTGTTCAGCAAGCAAATTGATGCCATTACCGTACCGGACCCGATGGTGACCTTTGCCGAGTTCAAGGGTGCCAAGGTGATCGCCCAGGACACCACCCGAAATCTTTCCCAAGCAGTGATACTCTTTGACCAAAAAACACTCTCTGAAAAGAACAGTGCTGTGGAAAGCTTTTACCGGGCCTATGCCAAGGCAGTGGAGGATCTAAACAACAACCCAGAACAATACAAGCAGCTAATGGTGGAAAATGTAAACATTCCCGAACCAATAGCCAAGGATTACAGCCTGCAGCATTATCCCCAACCCCAGGTACCCACCGAACAAGATGTTAACAACATTCTCCAATGGATGAAGGAGAAAAACCTATTGAAACACGACTTGAAATATACTGATTTAGTGCAAAAGATTTAGGGCCGTGGGCTTTAAGCCGTTAACCTGTTAGCCTTAGTGATAGCGAAGGATCTTTTCTTTCATTTGGAAGGCTAGTCTTAAGATCCCTCGCTGTTGCTTAGGGGACATTAAATTTTCATTCTTTGATGGTGCTGAATATTATGATGGATTTGAGCCATCCTTTGGGTTCAATCCTCTGAACATTATATGGATTATGGGAAGCTGTAAATGATATATACTTGCCAAGTGGCATATATTCCTCCATAAATATTGATATAAAAATAAACTAACCCCCCAGGATTTGTTATCATATAGTTTACAAACAGTATTCTTTCAAAGCCTCTAGTCTAATTGTTCTAGCACCCTTCGATTTGGTATTTGAATCCATGCTTTTCCTGTATTTTTTAATGTTTTCGTCCTGATATTTTCTTTCTCTAAGTGAAGTAAACATCTGAACTAGCCTAGATGTAACCCTCTTTTTAGGTATACTATACTTTACACAATATTCCGCAAAACACCAAAGCCCATATAAATGACTAACTCCTGATATTCTAAAATGTTTATAATCAAGATTTAAACTCTTTAAGTAGTGAGTTATTTTTTTAAAATCTTCAACATAGCTTTTATTTTCATCTAGAGAGAAATCAGTCCCTGACCATTTTTCATAAAGCCCATCTATTATTTTCTGTGTTGATTCAAAAATCTGCCCCTCTACTATGGTAAAGAATAATTCAGAAACAAAATCCAAGTCTTCCATTCTATGAGTTTCTAGATCCTTTAACATCTCATGCCAGAAGGGAATCATTGACAGTTCTTTAATAGTGCTTAGTAGTGAGGTTCTGTGATATCTAGCATTTCTTAGTTCTTGAGGAGTAAGTGGTTCACCATTTCTATTTAATCTATCAAATATATAATCAATCGTACTCTCTAAATTTGTAGAAATATATTCTACTGGTATGGGATAGTTCCAAAAATGCCTCTTTATATCATATTGATCAAGGGCATCAAAATACTGACCGTTCAATTCTTCCATTCCGTACTCGTCGCTTCCAAAGTCATCCGGTAATGGAATCTTATTTTCAATAAAATGTACTATAGATTCTAATCTTTGTCGCCCATCAATTACATCATATGTTGTCCTTCCCTTTGAATTAACATTTCTTCGCAGGAAAATAGGTGGTATTGGAAAGTTTTTAAGTATTGAATCAATAAGAAAAGATTTCTTTCTATCATTCCAAACACTTTTCCTTTGACCAGGTGGTTCATAATTGTATTTATTTAGTAGATGGTTTTCATAGAACTCAGACAGTGATATAGTATTAGTTTGCCTTTCTAAGAAATAATCCATAAAGCTCACTCTCCTAACAAATCTGACTTAACATGTAGGGTATAATTTTCAAAAATGCTAGATATAACAGCATTTAGTGCTCTATGTGGATTTGGGTTGACTAACTTTAGATTGACATCACTCGGTATGGAAGTTAAGAAATCATCTATTTCCTTTCTGTCAACGTACGAATATGAAAGACCACATATAATTACTTCATCTTTATTTGATAATTTTTGAGCTTCTGTGTTTGCTAAATTTCTGAGTTTATTAGCCCAGCCAAACCTCAACCTTTCCGAGTCACCAGCTGGTGGAATAATAGGATTGATTAAATAATTGTGGTCCAGGTTATTATGACTTATTCTAAAATCAATGGGCTCACCTTCCAAAAGGTCTCTTAAGGATTTTTTGTAACTAATCTTAAAAGATGATTTATCTAAACTGATCTTATGAGTAAAACTAATTGAGCCATGTGGCTTAAAGATAATAAATTTAGCTAATGAGTCTGGACTTTGTATGCCCCCTATCCAATACCTAATACCTGCTAAATTCAATATTCTCTCTAACCAAATATCATAGTTATATGTTACTATAACTACCCTTTCTACAGTATTGTCTAGGTTTAATTGATCGAGATATCTGGACCAACCCCACTTTGGTATAATATCAAAAAGAATTTTATTGGTTACTTTGTTATTGTAATATATGAATAAATGCTTTAAGTAAATCGCTAACTCTTTATATGCTTTTATATATATGTTATCGCTGTTATTGTCAGTACTTGCAGACACGTTTGCACATGTAATAATATCTTCTATAAGTGATATTGAATCTTCGTCTGACATGAAAGGTCTTGCACCTAAATTCCAAAGGTTTTGGCACCTTTTGAACGATAAAAAGCCCGCTTCATCGTTTGCTGGCCATGGAACTTCATGACCAAATCTAAATAAATTCTTAACATCTATATAATCATCTAATTTGAGAGTCTTGATTAAATCTATAGTAAAACCGTTACCTAAAACTATAAATACAGTAGCTATTGGTATCACCTTCCGTAAATAATATTAAAGGTACTTCAGTTAAACAGACAGTGTTAAATTTGCTCTGTAATATTTTTGAAAAGTTTAGTTTAGAAAAGATATATTTAAAAAGGCAGTGGGGATTTCTTGCTTCAATAGTTTTCTTTTTTAAAATATTAATTAAATCAGTTAAAGAATCACTTTCACTATCCCTGGTCAAGTGAACTAAAAATTTAGATAAGTCATCCCTTCGATTTGGATTAACATTTAGAAACATAAAATCCCCCCAAAAAGCAAGCTCCAATTAACTTCCAGTTATAGGCATATTCGCCATTACTAAAAAAGAAATAACATATGAATTTAATAATAGAATTTTATCATCCCAGGTATGAAAATGTTTAAGAAATATGTCGAATAATATTAATGCAAATCTGTATAGTACTTATCCTAATAATAACGTAAGCGTCCAATAACATCCTGACTTTAGGAGTTTCTTGATAAAAATAGTGACATTAACACCTCGTAAACCGTTTAGTACTGCGGATTTCGGGGTGTTTTTATGCGGTAAAAATAACAAATATATTGTCCTGTTATATCCTGTTATTTTGTTTCTTTTTGTCTAACTAAATGTTATAATGGAATTGTGGTAATATCTTTACTCGGAGGATCCGTATGTACGTTGCTATTACTGGCTCGGGCAAGGCCAGAGTAATTCAGTTCAGGGAAGATACACGCATCCCGGGAACAACCAAAAAGAAAACCAATGTGGTGAAAACTTTGGGTAACTATGAGCGAATGCTCGCCGAGGATCCTGATATCATTGCCAAGCTCAAGGCAGAGGCGGCTGAGCTTACCAAGGCGAAAAAGGAGTCTCTGGCACCCATAACCCTCAACTTGACCGTCACAGACATAACATCACCGCAAGATGTTGTACCGTCTTTCAGATTTGGCCATGCGCTTATTAAGCAACTTTGGAACAATATGGGGCTTGACGAATTCTTCATTGAGAACTGTGGAAAACGCAATGCCGCCGCTGTTGCACTGGCTCTGTTCTATCTTGTCGCACATCGCTGTACAGATCCTTCCAGTATCCATGCCAGCGCTTCTGACCAGAAATCCCACGCTGGAATTGACCCGTTGGGTATAGACGTACTCTACGATGTGCTGGATGTCCTCTCAAATAAAAAGGATGCGGTAATACGGCACTTAGCAGATTTTTTTGCTAGGAAGACCAACCGCAAAGGACCAGAAGCCTACTACGACGTCACTACATACGCCTTTGAGAGCACTCGTTGGGGTGAGCTGAGAATGTTTGGTTTCTCGAAGGATCATAAGAACAACGAGGTTCAGGTAATTATGGGCTTGCTTCTGGACAACAACGGCATACCTATAACTTATGAATTGTTTCCTGGTAACACAATGGATCAGAGCACGCTAACACAGTCAGTTGAGAACCTGAAGAGTCTGTACGGATTGGATAAAATTACGGTAGTTGCCGACAGAGGCCTCAACAGTGGGAGTAACCTTGAATACCTCTGCAAGGGGGGACATGACTTCGTGATCAGCTATACACTGAAGCGATCCCCTGATGCTTTCAAGGAGTTGGTGTGGCAAGGGGATGGTTGGCAGAATACAGTCGACCCTGACATTGGCGAGATAGCTTTTCGCTCAAAAGTCGTAGAACAAGCACTGGAGGTCAAGGTACCAATCAGCCAAGATGAGATCATCGTTGAAAAGAAAAGAGGCAGGCCAAAGAAGTATACTAAAGAGAATATTCCTGTCAAGATACACCTGACATGGTCAGCCAAACGTGCTGAAAAAGACCGTTCCGACAGAGAACGTATGCTTGATAGGCTTAGGAAACGTCTTGACAAGCCATATCAACTCAAGGCTGCGGTAAAGAGAGGCTGCAATCAGTTTCTGCAGATGGAGATCGATACTGAAGGCTGGAAATTGGATGAGGCGAAGATCGAGAATGCTGCACGCTATGACGGCTATTATGCGGTCATCACTAACAATCTGGACTTGAGCACTGATCAGGTTTCCAGGATATATAGTGGGCTATGGAAGATTGAGGAGAGTTTCCGGATACTGAAGACAGATATTAGGGCGCGCCCTGTCTTCGTATGGAACGACGAACACATCAAGGGGCATTTTGCTATGTGCTTCATTTCACTGTGTATCCTACGTTATGCGCAATACCTGATTGAAGAGAGTGAAGGGAAAAGTATCTCCGCCTTGCAAATTATGCAGTCCATTCACGACCCACTAGCCCTAGTTCAGGGGGAATATCCCAACAATGTAGTCACACCGACACAGGTATCCCAGATATACCTTGATTTAGCAAAAATACTCAAGCTTCCTAAACTGAAGACAAATATGACACTGACTAAGTTTCGTTCATGTACCAAATTGGACTTGACAGTAAACCTGAAATAATAGGACATTTTAAAATCGCCGAAACGCTTGTATTTCCAGGCGTTTCGGCGGTTTTTTACCTTCTATCTCCTAAAGTCAGGTATAGTACTTATCCTAATAATAACGTAAGCGTCCAATAACATGGTGGATAGAAAAAGAGCAAAAACTCGTGTAAAATGAGTTTTGCTCTATCGGCAAGTTTTTTGAACTTCTGGATTCCACGGAAGGTAATCTTCAAGGAATTCTGGATGCTGGCCGAACTGTACCCCTGGCAACTCTTTGAAGATAAAATTTAGATATTTATATGGATTGAGATCATTTGCCTTAGCACTTTCAATGATACTGTAAACGGTGGCACTGGCTGAAGCTCCTTTTGGGCTTCCGCTGAACAGCCAGTTTTTACGTTTATGTGTTCAAGAACATAAACGTAATTATGTGCTGAGTATATTTATGTGCTCAGCATTTTGTAAAAAGGCTACAAATAACAGGCATGGTAGAATAGCAATGCAACAAAACAAAACGAAAGGAGCATTGCTATCATGCCAACATTCAAAATCAGCGAAGACACAC
>NZ_CEVWQM010000030.1:0-43604 GCF_982386235.1 Desulfotomaculum sp.
CCCCCCTTGCAATAGCCTTTGAAATTATCAGCCAAGGAAAGGTAATTTACTCTTCTGACGAGGATATGCGCACAGATTACGAGTTCCTTATTTCCGGTCGGTATATGGATTTTAAATATCATCTGGAACGCGGTTACAATGGGTTGTATGAAAATTTAAAGGAGCATTCCTGTAAGGAAATAAAATGGCCTTTGTAAAAAAGAAGCACCTCCTGTAATATACTGGGTGTCGAGCTGTCTAGGCGACCGACCCCTAATTTAATCACACAGGAGGCACTTCAAAGTGAATTATAAACAAAAACAGCGAATTGAGCAACTGACAGAATCAACTTTAATTATCGGTGCTGACATTGCCAAATCAAAGCATGTGGCACGTGCCCAGGATTTTAGGGGTATCGAGCTGGGGAAACGCTTGGTCTTTGACAACACTAGGGCAGGCTTAACCAAGCTGATGCATTGGATTAGAACCCTAATGTTAGAGTATGGTAAGGATCATGCACTCGTAGGCATCGAACCCACAGGACACTACTGGTTACCAATGGCTGAGTTTTTACGCAGGGAAGGCGTACCAGTGGTAGTGGTAAATCCTCTTCATGTTAAGAGAAGCAAGGAATTAGATGATAACTCGCCGACCAAGAACGATATCAAGGATGCAAGGGTAATTGGCCAATTAGTAAAAGATGGTCGCTACTCAGAACCCAACTTACCCACAGGTGTCTATGCGGAGCTGCGGGTGGGAATGGTTCAGCGAGACCGGCTGAATCAAGATCTTAACCGAGTAAAAGGCAGAATCCACAACTGGCTGGACAGGTACTTCCCTGAGTACACAAGTGTTTTTAAGGATTGGGAAGGCAAAGCATCCTTGATGATATTAAATAACTGTCCACTCCCTCAGGAGGTTGTCAAAACAGGTACAGAGGCCATTGTGGCCTTGTGGAAGACCGAGATCAAACGGGCAGTGGGTGTAAAAAGAGCTAACAAACTAATGCAGGCTGCTAGGGAATCTATTGGAGTATCCACAGGGATAGAGTTTGCCCGTCATGAAATAAGGATGCTACTTGAACAATATAACATCCTTTGTAAACAAATGGAAACCCTGATGGTAGCAGTTCAAGTGTTACTTCAGCAAATACCTGGGAGCGCTGAAATGATGACAATTCCAGGAGTTGGTTTTGTTACAGTAGCCGGATTTCTTGCAGAAGTAGGCGATTTAAACGGCTATGAACATGGGCAACAAATTATAAAATTGGCAGGCCTAAACCTAAAAGAGAACAGTTCTGGTAAGCACAAGGGACAATCACGAATCAGTAAACGGGGGCGCCCCCGTCTGCGGGCCTTGCTATTTAAGACTGTGTTAGTCATGGTTGCAAAAAACCGAGAGTTTAAGGCCATTCACCAATATTTAATAACAAGGCATGAAAACCCCTTAAAGAAAAAGCAATCCATAGTTGCCCTTTGTGGAAAACTTATTCGCATTTTGTTCACCATAGGCAGTAAACAAACTCCATATGATGCAGAGCAAGTATTAGGCGTTGTACGCCAAGTTCAATTACAGGAAGCTGCTTAAAAGGCTTTTAAATACTAACACTTATTCACAATGAATTGGACAGACAAACGAAGCACGGGGAAGCCGGGAACTAATTTTTCCATACGGGCATGACCCAGCAAAGGAGCATACCTGGCCTCCACCCCTTGAGAGGTAGAACGAAGGAATGTAAGGGCCATTATTGGACCCCGTGAGACGTGGGAGGGTTAACCACAAGGGTACATGTGGAGATCCATTGTGGGAGCACAAGGGGACGGTTCTTTTGTGTTGCTCTATAGAACAACACAAAAGAACCGTCCCCTTGTGCTCTGCCTTCATTGATAGGTTAGCACCAAGATCCTTCGCTGTCGCTCAATTTTTCATCCTCTGCTGGTGCCGCTGGCGGCACGGGGAACTATCCCATAAAATGTATCTCATGCGATAATATGAAGTGCTAGAAAAATCTGCTATGGTAAATCCGTAGCGGGTTTTTTGTTTTTTAAGAAAGAGAGGTTCACTATGCCAAAGGTTGTAAGAGTGATACCTAATGATGACCATACTTTGTTGATAGAGCTTAATAACCAACACAAGATTATTTACGATATGAGATCCAGGCTGCAGTCCTTGCGTTTTTCCGGACTTAGGGATTTAAACATGTTTAAGCGAGTCAGGGTGGAATATGAAAATACCCTTGTCTGGGACAGTTTGTGTGAAATCACCATCGATGAAATCCTCAATAGAATTGAAAGATAAAGAAGAATTTTCCGGAGGGTGTAAACTGTGCGGCATAATCAATTGGTATGGTCCGAAATCAATCTAACCAACCTAAACCATAACCTCCAAGTAATTCGCCAAAAAATCGGGCCAAAGCGAAAGATCATTGGTGTAGTAAAGGCCGATGCCTATGGACATGGAGCGGTGGCAGTGGCTAAGAGTATTCTTGGACAGGGTGTTGACCAGCTGGCAGTGGCCAGTGTGGCAGAGGCCCAGGAACTAGGGCAGGCAGGAGTAAAGGCACCCATACTTATTTTAGGGGCTGCTTCCAGGGAAGAAATTTTACCAGTGGTGGAAGCCGGCTTTACCCCCATGGTCTATACTGATTCCTTTTGTCGAGATTTAGCCAGCACCTGCCAGGAAAAACAAAAGGTCTTAAAGGTACATGTACGGGTTGAAATTAACTCAGGTAATTTAGGGGTTTCTTTAAAAAATTGCCTTGGTTTTGTACAAAGAATTAAACAGTATCCCTGGTTGGAAATCGAGGGGCTTTTCACCCATTTAGCCTCTTCCTATGGGCATGATCGGGAGGCCATAGCCAAGGATTTAGCCAGATTTGATGCTCTGCTAAGGCGATTAAAGGAGCATGGTATAACTATTCCCCTTATTCACGCAGCCAGCAGTCCGGCAATTTTGCGCCTGCCAGAGGCCCATTATGATGCTGTGCGACCAGGTACCAGTATGTATGGTCTGCCCTCCTTCCTCAATCAATTAGAACCCTTAAAACCAGTTATGCAGTTTAAAACCAGAATAGCAGAAACAAAAATAATCTCCAGTGGGGAGCTATGGGGCTATGGCTACCAGGTCAATACCAACGGACCCATTCAGTTAGCAGTTATCCCGGTGGGTTATAGTAATGCCTTTTTTATGTTATTCCTCAAGCGTGGTGAAGTACTGATAAATAGCAGCCGAGCACCCATCGTGGGTAAAGCCTTTATGAGTCACACCCTGATTGATATAACCCAGTTGCCTCAAAAACCTTTGGTGGGAGACGAGGTGGTGATTTTTGGCAGACAGGGGCAAGAGGCCATCCTGGTGCAGGATATAGCAGAAAAAATTGACATAGGTACAACCCATTGTGAGAGTATTTGTTTCTTAAACAAATCCGTAGAGCGAAAGTACATTTCATAGCAGAAGAGAGGATGGCTTTAGTGAGGGAGAGATTGAAGATGTCCAGATTCATAAATAAGTTCATATTAGGTGCGGCCTTGGCCCTAGGCCTGATTTTTACCTTGACCTACCCCTCTGAACCCACCCCAATTGATAAGACGAAGGCTCCTGAGCTTAATAATCAAAAAAAATGGCGCATTGGCTATATAGAAAGTGAATCCTTTGTTAACTACGGCTCCCATTTATACCACCTGCTGCGGGGACTGGAGGAATTAGGCTGGCTTAGCAGTTTAGAGGCACTGCCTTATCAGCCTGGCCAGCAAGACACCCATATGATGTGGCAATGGCTGGCCGCCAATGGGGTGAGCCCTTACCTGGAGTTTGTGTCCGATGCCCATTATACCCTCAGCACCGATCCGCAATTGGCCAATCAGGTTATACAGCGATTGACGGAAAAAAAGGATTTAGATCTGGTATTCGTTATGGGCACCTATGCGGGCACAGTGGTGGCCACTGACCAACATAGGATACCCACCATGGTTATGTCCGCCAGCAACGCGGTTGATTCCAATATTGTGAAAGACGAAGCAACCTCCGGCATTCCGCATGTATGGGCCCATATGGACTCCACGAGGTTCTACCGTCAGTTACAGGTTTTTCACGATCAATTCAATTTTAAAAAATTGGGGATGGTCTATGAAAACTCCGCCGCAGCCCGCAGTTATTCCGCCGTCAATGATGCCATGGCCCTGGGTAAAGAAAGAGGCTTTGAGGTAGTAAGCTATCATGTGGCTGAGCCAACCATGGATGGCAATACCGAACGCTATTACCGGCAGCTGGCAGAGGCCTACCGGAAATTAGCCGGGGAAGTTGATGCCATGTATATTACCATGGCCGCCATCGACTCCCAGAAGTTACCCCAGTTATTAAAACCCTTTCACGATAAGAAAATCCCTACTTTGTCTCAGCTGGGGGGCAGTGAGGTGAAATATGGTGTGCTCATGAGCATAACCATCGATGACAATACCAATATTGGGCGTTTTGAAGCAGCTACCTTGACGAAAATCCTTAGGGGGACCCCGCCGGGTCAACTGCCCCAGATCTTCAGAAGTACCCCGCATATTTTATTAAACCTGGCAACGGCTGAAAGGATTGGTTACCAGGCACCCTTTGAGATCCTATTGGTGGCAGATGAGTTATATCCAAATATTGCCGAATGAGATGGGAGTGAAGCACCATGGCAGAAGTTCGATCGAAAAAAATTAAAATCGTTATGCTAACCTCAGCCATTCTTTTAATTATCCTGGTGTTGGGTTTTACCGGCGGCCTCAATATTGCTTCCTTCCAAAAAAACTATACCAACTCCCTGATCTCCAGTTACGCCGTCTCCGGTCAAGAAACAGTACGAAAAATTGAATATGCGGTGAAGTATGGTAAGCCCTTAACAAATTTTTTTGGTATTGAAGAGTTGCTGTCGGAAAAAGTAAAGAACTCTGATTACCTGGAAGCAGTACAGGTTATCCTGCCTGACGGCAGTATCCTTTATGACCAGAATGGTACCGTGCAAGGTCAAAAACTGCCCCAGGATATACAACAACAAATTAATTTCCAGCCGGACAAAGGAGAGGATACCTTTACCTCAACCCTTTATGGAGGCAAATACCATGCCATCATTCCCATTCGTGATGCTCAGGCAGCTTGGATCGGCAGTTTGGATCTCCTCTTTGATGAGAGGGTTATCAGTGAACACACAGCAAAATACTTAAACCAATTAGTACGTTATCTGGCCCTCTTAGCAGCTTTGGCCTTACTGGGGCTGTATTTCTTTGTGCAGAAAGCACCCCTGGTGGTGGACAACAAAATTAATAAGAAGTACATGCTGACCGGCTTTATTGCCATCCTGGGTGTGGTGCAAATAATTTATAGTGCCATCAACTACCAGCTGTTTAAGCAGGCCTATCGGGAAATAGCCCGGGAAACTGTGGCCATCAGTGCGGCAATTATGCAAAAGGATATCAATTATGTCATCAACAAAGGGGTGCCCTATAGCAAACTGTATGACCTGGAAAGCTATATGCAGCGCATTGTTAAAGGGGTACCGGAAATTGAGAGGATCAATCTGGTGGGTGCCGATAATCAGGTGTTATACACCACGGCCGGCAGTGCAATTTCCGAAACCACCAGGGATGACCTGAGCACCAGTTTGCACCTGGCTAAGGATAGCCAAAATAATAGTGCCAAAATATCGGTACGAATTTCCGAAAGCTACTTAAATAGTAAATTACAAGCTGTCATTCTGGACGGCTTAACGGTGTTGGTGGCCTCACTGATCATCATGGTGGAAACCACCCTATTTCTCTTAATCTTCTTAAATCGCTGGCTGCAGCGGGAAAAAGCTCCGGCCCAAGGGGGCAGCAGTCTTTTCGAACCGGGTATTATGCGGCCTCTTTCCTTTGTGCTGTTCTTCGCCGTGTTTATGCCCAGTGCCTTTATCCCCCTGTTGATGAAGGAAATTTATCAGCCGTTCCTGGGTCTGCCGAAAAATGTCGTCCTGGGCTTACCTATTTCAATGGAAATGTTAGCCGCCGGCCTTGCCACGGTGGTGGCAGGCTATCTGGTGGATAAATATGATTGGCGCAAGATTTTCTTTACTGGTTTATTTGTTTTAGCCGTGGGCACGGCCCTGTCTGGGCTGGCCAGGGAACCCCTGCTATTTATCCTGGCCCGGGGTATTGTGGGTATTGGTTACGGTTGTTCAGCTATTTCCCTGCGTTCCTTTATTAATACCCTACCCGGTGATGAAGCCAAAAGCCAGGGCTTTACAGCCATGACCGCCGGGCTGTACGCCGGTCTGCTGAACGGTGTGGTAATCGGTGCCATGCTGGCAGACCGGATGGGCTATTCCCAGGTTTTCTTTGTTGCTTTGGCCTTTATGCTTTTGGCGGTACTTTTTGCCCTGGCCTTTTTCCGGGATACAGCCCTGGCAGGTCAAGCCTGTGCCCCGGCTAAGGCGGTGGGTCAGGGAAGCGGCGGAGGTCTGTGGAGCTTCTTTGGCAACAAGCAAGTATTGACCTTTTTCCTGCTCATTGTGTTCCCCCTAACTGTTTGCAGTATGTTTCTGGATTATTATTTTCCGTTATTTGCCGAAAGCATGGGGGCTTCAACCTCTAACGTCGGCAGAGCCTTTATGCTCAATGGTCTTTGTATTGTCTATTTAGGTCCCCTGCTGGGTAAATACACCAGTAAATACCTGAGCCCCGGGGGTTCCATACTGCTATCTGGCCTCATCATTATTCTGGCCTTTCTGCTGTTCTCCCTCAAGGCCACTTTGTTAACGGCCTTCATCGTGGTGGTTTTACTGGGTGTGGCCGAAAGCTTTGGCCTATTGGCCCAAAATAATTACTTTTTAAGACTGGAAGCTACCCAAAGGGTTGGTTCCGGTAAGGCCCTGGGTTATTACGACAATATCCGCAAAATGGGCCAAATGTCGGGGCCGCTGCTCTTTGGCGGTGTCTTAGCCTTTGGTATTTTGGGAGTGGGAGCCATTGGGGTAGTTTCCTTCGTTTTGCTGGGTTTGTTCTGGCTAACCAATCGGCAAAGAGGTGGGTTGAGCAATAAACCTGATAAGGGAGTGGGTCTGTGAGGATTGTAGAAACAGGAGCATTAATTGAAGCAGTCACCGGGGTCTGCCCCTTTCAAATGATTTTACTGGATCCCGAATATTTGCCCGCCATAGAGGCCCTGCAGGCTCTGGTATTGTCAAATTTAGGAAAAAAAGAACTATGTGTTTGTTTAACCAAGGCAGAAATAAAAAACATTCTGGCAGGCCAGGGCTTAGCCCTGGGAGTTATCGTCAAAAGGAAATTGGTGGCCTTTTGTGCCCTCTGCTTTCCGGGCCACAGTGAGGATAATTTAGGCCGGGAATATGGTTTGCCTGAGGCAGAACTGTCCAAGGTAACCCATTTGGAGATTACCCTGATTGCGCCGGACTACCGAGGCAACGATTTACAACGACGGATGTTTAAGCATTTGGGCCAACTGGCCCAACCCCTGGGTCGCTGGAGGTACTTGTATTCCACCATCGCCCCGGCTAATTACCCCAGCTTGAAAGCAGTAATGAAGCAAGGCCTGCTAATCGTAGATCTCAAGCAAAAATACAATCATTACTGGCGCTATATTCTGTTTCAGAATATGGATCGGCCGCTGCAGCTAGACAGGGGTCAAGTAATCCCAGTGCCGCCGAATGATTTAGCCGCCCAGCAGAAGTTACTCCGGGCAGGTTACATCGGCTTTGCACCCAGACAGGGTCCAGAGGGGGTACAGATACTATATGGCAGAAGGCGAACCATTACGTAAGGGCTGGTCAGATAAAGGGAGGAGTGTTTATGAGGTTTGTTTTATTGGCAATACTACCGATGTTTTTGCTTACGGGATGTTTCGGCGAAGTAAATATGGCCGAGGAAAGGGCAGATTGGATCAAGGATATCAGCCATGAAATTGTCTTTGGTATTGCCGGTCCCAAGCAATTGATTGATACCACGGATTTTATGGAGGGTATTAACCTGGCTTTAGAGGAAGTGAATGCCCAGGGTGGGGCAGCCGGACGGCAGCTAAAGGTTGAACTGGGTGACGATGAAAGTACCTTTATCATCGGTTCCACCGTGGCCCAGTCCTTTGCCAATGACCCCAGGGTGATGGCGATCATTGGGCACTGGCATACCCATATAACCCTGCCTGCCTCCACTATTTATGAGAATGCCGGTGTGGTAATGCTCTCGCCGGTGGTTTCCAACACCGAGCTCTGTCAAAGGGGTTATCAACATGTCTTTCAAAATATCCCCAGTGATGCCCAAATAGGCAAACAAATGGCTCTTTATGCCGCCCAAAGGGGGTATAAAAATATCGTCATCTATTACTCCAATACTCCCTATGGTTTAGGCCTGGCCAACGCCTTTGAAGATGTGGCCAGGGAAAAGGGTATTCTCATTGTGGATCGCATCAATGGCTTCATTGATAGCAACGAATTTAAACGCAATATGGATAAATGGGAAGCCCTGGATTACGATGCGGTATTTGTGGCAGGCTCTATGCCTGATGGCGGACTGTTTATTCAAGAATTGAAAAAGCATCGCCGGGATATACCCATCCTGGGTGGCGATGGTCTGGATTTTGACTTCATTGAAACCCTGGGCCAAGATGCCGAGGGAGTTGTCCTGGCCACCATATTTAACCCCACAGACCCAAAAGACAGTGTGCAAAGTTTTATCAAGAAATTTGAACAGAAGTATCACAAAAAACCAGATGTCTGGGCCATTCAAGGTTATGACTCGATCCAGTTGCTGGCTTACGCCATTAATAAAGCTGACAGCCCCCTGCCAGCGGATATTGCTGCTACCCTGAGGGATACCAAGGGCTGGCAGAGCGTTGGTGACAGCATTGGCTTTAATGAAGACGGCACCATCACCAATAAGGATGTCTTTAAAAAGGCAGTAAGAAATGGCCAATTTGAATATTTGCCTGAAAAGTAATCAGTCAGTTGGAAAGGAGGGGCTAAAATGAGTGTGTTTCGCAAGGTGTCCTTAGAAAGACTTTCTTCGCCGGAACAATTGGATCAAATGATCACCGTCACCGCACCAAGGGCCTGGTTTTCCCTGCTCGCCATTGCTGCTATCCTGGTTACGGTTGTTTTTTGGAGTATCTTTGGCAGTATTCCTTCCAAAACCCAGGGACAGGGCATCATTGTAAAAAGCGGCGGCATTTTCAATCTGGTGCATGTCAGTGCCGGGCAAATAACCGATGTCCGGGTCAAGGCCGGAGATTATGTGAAAAAGGGCGACGTGGTGGCCAGAATTGATCAATATGAATTAGTGGAAAAAATCAATGGTTTGAAGGCAGTCTTGAGTCAGGTTAAAGCACTGCAGCAAGTACAGCTTACCACTGTCGGCGGCAGCATGGAAAATGAATTGGAGCAACTGCGGCAGTTGAACAGACGAATTGAGCAGGCTAAGGCTACTTCCAGCTATGAAGAGGAATTTAACGACCTCAAGCATGAGTTGATCAATGCCAAAATCCAGCTTTTACAGTACCAAATCAATGAGCGGGAACAAGCATCGGATGTGGCAAGGCTTACTCAGCTAGTTGAAGCCGGGGCTGTCCCCCAGGATGAATTGTTAAACGCCCAAAAGGAACTTTCCTTACTGCAAGTACAAACCCAGGGGGCAGAGGTGGCAGTGGATCGCACCTTATCCACCATCTCAGCCAAAGTTACTGATACAGAGGAAGCCATTAAAAAGGCTCAGGATGAACTGCAGCTCAAATCGGCCATCGTATCCGAAGAAGAAGGAAGGGTTCTGGAGGTTATCGTCAACCAGGGTGATTTGATCCAACCGGGCAGCAAAATAGTGAGCATTGAAAAGGCCGGGGAAGCTATTCAGGGTCTGGAAGCGGTATTATACATACCTGCCCAGGAAGGTAAAAAGATCTTACCAGGTATGACGGCGCAAATATCCCCCACCATTGTCAATAAGGAAGAACACGGCTTTCTGTTGGGTCGGGTGGTATCTGTTTCGGAGTACCCCGCCACAGGTCAGGCGATGATGAATACCCTGGGCAATGAGGAGTTAGTAAAACAATTGGCAGGTCAGGGTGCCCCCCTGGAAGTACATGTTGATTTAATCGTGGATACCGCCACAGTCAGCGGCTACAAATGGTCTACCCCCAAGGGGCCACCGATCTTGATTTCCAGCGGTACCATGTGTACCGGTTCCATCACCGTACAGGAACAACAGCCCATTCGCATGGTTATTCCTTTGGTTAAGAAATATCTCCCCATATAGGGAAAAGGGGTGATGACAAATGGCAGAAACAAAAAGCACCGCTAAAAGAGTGAAGGTTCCCACCATTCTGCAAATGGAGGCTGTTGAGTGCGGGGCTGCCTCCCTGGCCATGATTCTCGCCTATCATGGGGTCTGGGTGCCTTTGGAACAATTGCGCATTGCCTGTGGTGTATCCCGGGATGGCAGTAAGGCCAGCAACATCCTGAGGGCGGCCAGGAAATATGGCCTGGACTCCAAGGGCTTTCGTAAGGATCCCGATTCTTTGAAGAATATGGCGGGGCCCATGATTGTGCACTGGAATTTTAATCACTTTTTAGTGTTGGAAGGCTTTAAAAATGGCAAGGTTTATCTCAATGATCCGGCGGACGGACCCCGGGCGGTGACCGAAGAGGAGTTTGACCAGTCCTTTACCGGTATCGTATTGACCTTTGGCAAGGGGCAGGAATTTAAAAAAATTGGCAGCAAACCCAGTATCATTGCGGCCCTGGGTAAACGGGTGAGGGGTTCTAAAATAGCCCTTTCCTATGTCATTCTGGTGGGCCTGGCGCTAGTTATTCCAGGGTTGGTTATTCCGATTTTTTCTAAGATCTTTGTGGACGATATCTTACTGGCTAATAAACAAAACTGGCTGGTACCGCTGCTCTGGGGTATGGCAATCACTGCTATCCTCAGGGGTATTCTGACCTGGTTTCGGGAGTATTACCTGCTGCGGTTGGAAACCAAAATTGCCCTCAGTACCTCGGGACAATTTTTATGGCATGTGCTGCGGTTACCCATTGAATTTTTCAATCAGCGGTTTGCCGGGGACATTAGTTCCCGGATGCAAAGCAACGATAAAGTGGCCAAGGTATTATCCGGGGAGTTGGCCACCACGGCCCTCAGTTTAATCACCATTGTTTTCTACTTTATCTTAATGCTGCAATATAACATCCTTTTAGCCCTGGTGGGTCTGGTGGTTGCGGCCTTAAATATTGTTTATCTACGGGTGGTTTCCCAAAAAAGGGTCGATCAAAACCGTAAATTACTGCAGGACAAGGGCAAATTAGTGGGGACCTCTATGTCTGGTTTGCAAATTATCGAAACCCTCAAGGCCACCGGCTCGGAGTCTGACTTCTTTGCCAAATGGTCCGGTTATCAAGCCAAGTCCCTCAATGCAGAACAGGAGATGGGTGTTTCCAATAATAAACTGCAAGTGATCCCCGAATTCTTATCCGGTATTACCGATACCATTGTTCTGGTATTAGGGGGTTACTTCATTATTCGAGGGGAAATGACCATCGGTATGCTGGTGGCTTTTCAAAGTTTGATGCAAAGCTTTATGGATCCAGTGACCAGCCTGGTTAACCTGGGGAGCAAAGTGCAGGAGTTGGAAGGTGACATGAATCGATTGGACGACGTGCTCAAATACCCAATTGATGACCAGACCAAGGAAAATTATACCGTGGAGGAACTGGCCGGGCAGCAAAAGCTAGCCGGCTATGTGGAAATCAAGGATCTGAGCTTTGGCTACAGTCCTTTGGAAGCACCCCTCATTGATAACTTTAGTTTAAGCCTGGTGCCTGGTTGCCGGGTGGCTCTGGTTGGCGGCTCTGGCAGCGGCAAGTCCACCGTAGCAAAAATGGTAGCGGGTATCTACAAACCCTGGTCCGGCCAAATTCTCTTTGACGGTAAAGAACGGACCGAAATGCTGCGTCCGGTGTTAAATCAATCCCTGGCGGTGGTAGATCAGGATATCAGCATGTTTGAGGGCAGCATCAAAGACAATATTACTTTGTGGGATGAAAACATTTCTGAGTTGGATATCATTCGGGCAGCTAAGGATGCCTGTATCCACGATGATATAACAGCCCGGGTCGGCGGTTACGATCACCTATTGGAAGAGGGCGGCAACAACTTTAGCGGCGGGCAGAGACAGAGGCTGGAAATAGCCCGGGCTCTGGTTAACAATCCCTCTATCCTGGTTATGGATGAGGCCACCAGTGCCCTGGACCCCACTACGGAAAAGAGGGTGGATGAGGCGATTCGCCGACGGGGTTGTACCTGTATCATCGTGGCCCACCGCCTCAGTACCATTCGGGATTGTGACGAAATCATCGTCCTGGCAAGGGGCAAGATTATTCAGCGCGGTACTCATGATGAGTTAAAGAATATACCCGGTCATTATGCGGAACTAATCAGTGCCAGCTAGTTTTGGTCAAGGAGGTGAACCCATGCAGATACCTTTGGACTTATTCAGCAAGGAGGGCACTACCCTTCCGGTGGAAGGCAACAAGCCCCTGCTGCTTACGGATACAGCCAGTGTTTGGTTGGTGGAGCAAGGCTCGGTAAATCTTTTTTATATCGAAGTTAAAGCTGACCAACCGGTGGGCAAAAGAAACTTTCTAATGGAAGTCAAGCCAGGCCAGCTTTTGTTTGGTGTCGCTCCCCAAGGAGAAAGTACGAAATTTGGTCTGCTGGCTGCCGGTTCAACGGGCACGGTGCTCAAACAGTTAAGACTAGAACAACACTTTACGGATTTTATAGACGAGGCAACGAAAAATGACTTTTACATTTTAATTAGCCAATGGGTTGAGCGGTTGGCAAAAAATGGCGTAACAAGGGATCAACAAGCAAGTGCTCTCATTAACCAATGGCAAGGGGAAGCAAGCCTCGCAAACCTGAAGGCAGTGAATGAGGCCATCTTGCTTTGCATTCGTCAACAGGCCCGGGAACGGATAGAGCAGGAGCAGCGGCGCTTTAAAGAAAGAGAAAAGTATGATCAGACCTTCATGCGCAAGGCCATTGTCAAGCTGGCCGCAGTTTCCCAAAACCAACTGGCAGATGCAGTGCTAGAAACCGTGGGGGCCGATGCACTGCTCACTGTTACTCAAATGGTGGGTAAAGCCATGCAGATAAACATCAAGACGCCCCTCCAATATCAGGAAAGACCGTCCAGGGACCAACTGGGTGACATTGCCAGGGCCTCCCAGGCCAGGGTCAGGCAGGTGGCCCTCAGGGGAGAATGGTGGCTGCGAGACAATGGTCCCTTGATTGCTTATCTGGAGGAAGATAATCGCCCGGTGGCCCTGCTGCCTCTCTCCCCCACTGAGTACCAGCTCTATGATCCAGCCAAGGGGATCAAGGTAAAGGTAAATAGGCAGCTGGCCCAGGGGGTGAAACCCTTTGCTTACACCTTTTATCGCCCCTTCCCCAACAAAGCTCTGAACTACAAGGATCTATTGCGTTTTGGCTTTGACAGCACCTGGAAGCGAGATTTAGTGATGATTATTCTCATGGGTGCCCTGGGTGGCATCCTGGGTATGCTGATTCCCATGGCCACCGGGGTTATTTTTGACAGTATCATTCCCCAAGGTCAACAGACACAACTTTTACAAATTAGTTTTATCCTGGCTGCCAGTGCCCTGGCCACCATGCTGTTCCAACTGACCCGTTCCATTGCCATGCTGAGATTGGAAGGGAAAATGGAAGGTTCCATCCAGGCAGCGGTCTGGGATCGTTTGCTGAGCCTGCCAACACCCTTCTTTCGGCAGTTTTCCTCCGGTGAGCTGGCCATGCGGGCCATGGGTATTAGTACCATTCGCCAAATGCTGTCCGGGGTGACCATTAACTCAATTATTACGGCTACCTTTTCGGTCTTTAATCTGGGTTTGCTTTTTTACTACAATGTCAAACTGGCTTTATTCGCCATTCTGCTGGTACTGATAGCCATTTTAGTTACCTTGGGGCTGGGTTATTTCCAGATCCGTTATGAACGGCAAACCGTGGACATTTCCAACAGAATAGCTGGTTTTGTACTGCAAGTGTTCAGTGGAGTCAGTAAATTTAGGGTTTCCGGCACAGAAAAGAGAGCCTTTTATCTGTGGGCCAAGGATTTTGGTGAGCAGAGAAAAATCTCCTTTAAAAGTGAGCGGATAGCCAATATCCTGGTGACCTTTAATTCCGTATTCCCTCTGATAACTTCCATGGTGATTTTTTATGTCCTGCTGCAGAATATGGAAAACCCCATGGGTGCCGGTAAATTTATTGCTTTTAACGCTGCCTTTGGCAGCTTTATGGGCAATATGATCTCTTTATCTAATTCTGTGTTAGCTGTCAATGGGATTATCCCCCTCTATGAGCGGGCCAAACCGATTCTGGAAGAATTGCCGGAGTATGATGAAGCCAAGAGCCAGCCCGGTGAACTGACCGGGGAAATTGAGGTAAGTCATCTGTCCTTCCGCTACAAGGCAGATGGGCCTCTGATTCTACAGGACGTCTCCCTGCGTATCCATAGCGGTGAATATGTTGGGTTGGTGGGAACCTCCGGCAGCGGCAAATCCACTTTGTTCCGGCTCCTGCTGGGCTTTGAAAAACCGGAAAATGGACGAATTTACTACAATGGCCAGGATCTATCCAAGGTAGATATTCGGGCAGTGCGCAAACAATTAGGGGTGGTATTACAAAACGGCCAGCTCATGTCCGGTGATATATTTACCAACATTGTGGGTTCCAATCCCAATTTAACCATGGATGATGCCTTGGAAGCGGCCAAGATGGCTGGCTTAGATAAAGATATCGAACAAATGCCCATGAAAATGCACACGGTGGTCAGTGAAGGGGGAGGCACTCTGTCCGGTGGTCAAAGGCAAAGGCTGCTCATAGCCAGAGCCATTGTCAATAGACCCAAAATTCTCTACTTTGATGAGGCCACCAGTGCCTTGGATAATATGACCCAGGCCATTGTCAGCCAGAGTTTAGAGAACTTAAAGGCCACCAGGGTGGTCATTGCCCACCGCCTGAGCACAGTGATGAATTGCGATCGCATTATTGTGATGGATAAGGGTAGCATCGTCGAAGACGGCTCCTATGAAGAATTGATGGGTCAACAGGGTGTTTTTGCCGAATTAGCCCGGCGTCAACTGGCCTAGGGCAAGGGGAAATAAATAGTCTTACGGAGGAAATGCCCATGAAACCAATTTTTCGCGCTGAACAAGGTGCCCTAGTTTATTATACAGCGGAGGGTAAGAGGGGCTATCTCCTTGGGCAGGGGCTAAAATCACTTTTTAGGTGGATTAAATATGGTGAGTCAGATGAGGTAATTCGGTTGCTTAATAAACAAAATATTATCAAGGAAGAGGATAAAGATAAACTTCTCCTGCTGTTAAAAAAATGCACCCAAATAAAATCTCCGCCCTACTCCTTGATCTATCCAGAACAAATGCAAGTGGAGCTTACGACCCGCTGTCCCTTGCACTGTCCCCAATGCTACTGCGATCTTAACGGCCAGGATGTGGATAAAGAAGTGCTGTTTAAATTCCTGCGGCAGGCGGCCTGGCTGGATATTCCCTGTATCTCCCTCAGTGGAGGTGAACCCTTAATCTATCCGCATCTGTTGGAAACCATTGCTTATATCCGTGACCTGGGCATGATTTCTGCCCTGGCCACCAGTGGGGTAGGATTAAACTTGACTTTTCTGACGGCCATAAAAAATGCCGGGTTAAATGATTTGTATATCTCCCTCAATGGTTCAACCAAGGAAATCCATGCCAGATCCAGGGATGCCTACGATGAAACCATTGCTGCCATGCAGCTGTTAAAGGCAACCAAGACACCCTACTATATCAATTGGGTGGCCAGGGAGGATAATGTGACAGATTTCCCCAATGTGGTGAAGCTGGCTAAGGAACTGGGGGCTCAACAAATTGTCATCCTGGTATTAAAATCTGACGCCAGCTATAAATCGGAAAGTTACTTGAAAGAAGAATCCTTCCGCCAGTTGGCAGGGTTTTTGGAAAAGTATCAAGAGCCTGGATTACCGGTAATCGTTGAAAGTTGTTTTGCTAATCTACTGGCCTATCTTAATCGTCATAAGCCACCGATAAAAATTGGCTGTGAAGCCGGACGGTTGATTATGTCACTAAACGTCAATGGACAGTTTTCCCCCTGTCGCCATATTCCCTATCTAGAAAAAAATGAGAGCATCAAGGATTATTGGTATAACTCAAAAGTTTTGCACCAACTGAGGCATACCATCAATAATCTTACAGAGCCTTGCGCTGAGTGTAAGTTTCAGGCTTCCTGTCACTCTTGCCGGGGCAGCAGCATCAAGGAACAGCAACAAATGGCTGCTGGCAGCCAGCACTGTGTTGTCCGCAAGAGGGTATAATGAGCAACTTATACGCCTGAAAAAACCAGGGAAGGGGGTATGTTTAAAATTTAATTATTGCCATCAAAAAATAAAATTATTTAGGAGGTTATTTCATGTCTACTGTTAATGAAGCGATGGTTATTCAGTTTATGGAAAAAATAGGTCAAGATAAGGAATTTATGGAGAAAGTATTAACAACCCAAAACCCCGAGGATGTTCAAAAGTTAGCCAACGAAGTTGGTATCCCCCTGACCATGGATGACATTATGGCATCTAAGGAAGTTCTCTATAAAGCCTTAGATAAAGCCAATCAAAGTGAATTATCCGATGATGAACTTGAATCTGTTGCAGGTGGAATTGAACCAGCCACCACCACAGCCCTAATTGTTGCAGGGATTGGGGTTGCCGGTGCAATAGGTGCAGCAGTTATCCCTGTGGTCTGGGATTCAATTAAAACCTGGAAATGGTAGCGAGGGAGGGTATACTTATGGCAAACGAAAACAACATTGAGCTGTTCCTGGAGAAACTAGCCAGTGATGCTGAATTTGCGGAGAAGGCCTTTAATACCGAAAGTCCTGAGGATGTACAAAAGCTGGCCGCAGCTGTGGGCCTTGAGTTGACGATGGAAGATATTATGGCTTCCAAGGAAATTATCTATAAGGCCTTAGATAAATCAAGTCAGAGTGAATTATCTGACGATGAGTTGGAAAGTGTAGCCGGTGGTTTTAATGTATTTGATTTTAGCAGAAATGTAATCAACAAAGTGGAGTCTATGTATAATAGTTTGCCGTTGCCGACGATATCATTTAAATGGTAAATAATACCTAAAGTTGATAAGTCAAATCAGAGTGAACTTTTAGCGTCATCAGTAATATGAAAGGGTAGGTTAATAGGCCATGAGCCGTGGGCTCATGGCCTTAAGCAATGGGTATAAGTTTCCGTTCAAACAGCTCAACCCCGGCCAAAAGCTAAAAGCTAAGGCAAAGCTAGCCACTTTCTTTCCGATACTGCAGCCAAAAACAGAAAATCGAAAGCGGCAGCAGTACCACAAAAAGTCCCGTCAACACCAGAATACTAGGCAGCACCAGAGACAAATCGATCCCCATCAAAGCAATATCCCGCACATCCGAGGCCAGATAAGTTAGCGGCAGGATGTAAGAAATAACCTTTGCCAACAGGGGCATAGAATCTATGGGCCAGGTAAAGCCGGAAAAGAGGAAGGAGGGAACCGCCACCAGCATAGCAATCTGGGTGGCCTCCAGTTCGTTTTTACAAATAATGGAGAGGAAAATCCCCAGGGTTAAGATGCACAAAATAAACACAGTAAATAACAGCAGCAGCACCAGGTAACTGCCCCGGAAAGGAACTTGAAAAACAGTAAAGCAGGGGGCCAATACCGCATGGGCACTGAGCATGTTTAACAGGAAATAAGGAATCATTTTTCCCAGTACCACCTGATAAGCCCGATAACCCCCGGTGGCCAATTCCGAAAGGGTGCCCAATTCTTTTTCCCGGGCGATGGCCACTGCCATATAAAGTAGGATCACCTGCTGCAGGGCAGTACAAGCCAGGCCCACCAGGAGAAAGTTAGTATAGTTAAAGGCGGGGTTATACCACACCCTCAGACGATAGCTTACCGGCAGAGCGGTGGAGGCGGCCTTTTCTGGCAGCAGAGCTTGACCCCCTGCCAGTGCCTTGATGCTGATACCAGTCGACAAGGTAGCCACAATCTCATTGGCCGCAGACATTACCGCATTGCTATAAAGCATATTCGTGCCGTTAGCAATCACCAGCACCTCTGACCCCTGCCCCTTTTTTACCAGGGTAGCAAAATCCTCCGGAATCACCAGAGCTGCATTGACCCGACGGGTCTCCAGCAAATGGCGTAAAGCATCCTCGCTGGTCACCTGTTCTACCACGGCAAACTTGTCCGAATCCTGAAAACCTTGCACCACCATCCGGCTGGTGCTGGTCTGGTTATAATCCAGCACAGCAGTTTTAATATCCGTCACCACATGGTTGCTGTACATGATACCAAACAGCAAAATGTACAGGGTGGGGATAAAGCACATAATCAGCAGCAGCCTTTTATTCCCTCGAATATATTGCCATTCCCGGGAGGCTATGTTAAGGATTTTACCCATCTTCAACCCCCCGGCTACTCAAATTTGACCTGAACACTCATACCAGGGCGCAGCTCCGGTGTGTTCACCTTGATCTTCATATTATAAGTCACAATATCCTTTTCACCCCGGTCGTTGGTGGCCCGGGAGGTGGCAAATTCCGGTTTTCGACTGATATCGACAATCTGACCGGTATATTTCTTTGTGTCCATAGCAACGGGTGTAAGACTGACCTGTTGACCCAACTTTACCTTATCTAACACCGACTGTTTTACCTTGACATTGACCCAGTTGTCGGTGTAATCCGTTACAGTCATTAAGGGTAAGCCGGTGGAAACCATTTCGGCCTGCTCTACATTGAGCGATGTAACAGTGCCGGAAATGGGGGCCTTGACTTCGGTTTCCTTTAAATTTAGGGCAACCTGCTGCAAATCTGCTTCGGCCTTGGCCAGAGCTGCTTCAGCCCTTTGTACATCGGCCTGGTAGACATCCACCTGGAGGAGAGAGGCCCTGGCATTGGCCAGATCACTCTGGGCCACTGCCACGCCGGCCAGTGCCGCCTGATAATCCTTTTCACTGCTGTCCATCTGCTGATCAGAGATGGCCTGGGCCTTATGTAATTCCATCATGCGGTCGTAGGTTTTTTTGGCCAAAGTAGCATCGGCATTGGCCTTGGCCAAAGCGGCCTCGGCCTTTTGCACCGCAGCCTGGGTACTTCCGGCAGCCAAGGCACTGCCCGCCTTGGCCTTGGCAATATCACCCTTGGCAGCAGCGATACCGGCCAGGGCCTGGGCTTCCTTGGCCTTTAAATCTTCATCATCCACCTTGGCCAACAGCTCCCCGGCCTTTACTGTCTGACCCTCCTGTACCAGCAATTTGACAATCCGCCCGGGAATCTTGGTATTTACATCCACCTCCCGGGCTTCCACAGTCCCGGTTATATCCTCTTCAGAGTTTTTGCTTGAGGCACAGCCACTTACCAAAAGCAGTAAGATCACCAATAATAAGGCGAGGCTTTTTTGCTTAGACTTCATTTATATACCCATTCCTTTCCCCCTTGTTTTGCAAGATCCCGCTCAGAGTAAAATCAAGGATATGTTGACAGCGTGCTTCCAGCATTTCTTCAGACATCATGTCACCGGGCCACAGGGATTGCACCATCTCCCGGCGAGCAAAATAGGCCAGACACATAGCATGAACACTTAGCAGAGTTTGCTGAACATCCAGATCCGGGCGAAAGTACCCCCGCCTAATACCATCCTCCAAAATCTGCCCCAGATCCGATTGGAAAATATCCAGCAACATAGGTAGTACCCTACTGCTGTAGCTCCCCCGGTTCAAGGCCTCCCAACTAACTAAGCGCACAAATTCCTCATCCCCAGCCAAAAAGTAAAAATACTGCCGCAAAGCCCGGGCCACATTCTCCCTAGGATCCGCCCCCGCCATAAAAGACCCTTTACTCAGCTGATAAACCTTTTGACAATTATAGCGCAGCACCTCTACATAAAGATTCTCCTTGCTCTCATAATAATGATAAATCATCCTCTTATTAATCCTAGCCGCCCCCGCAATCTCATCCACCCGAGCCCCATCCAGCCCCTTCCGAGCAAAAACCGCCGCAGCCGCCAACAGTATTCTCTGTTTACTTTCCTCAGCCCGGGAAAATTCGTCGTTCATGTTATCACCCTGTTCTTATACTGTAGTTCTCTCGGGTCTAGCCATCAGCCCTTAGCCGTCAGCCATCAGCCTTTAGCTGATGGGTATTCCTTTGGGGTCAGCCGTGGTTCTTGGATCTTGGGCCTGAGCTATCAGCCATCAGCTATAGGAAACCGAGGGTGCCTGGCTCCCGACGAACCAAGCCCAACCCCACCAGCTATGCTCCCCACACCAAAATCCCCACACTAAGTTTTCCAACCCAAGTAACTAACTAGTTACTTACTCCATTTCTATTTTGACTCACCCCCAACCCATTGTCAAGAAAAACCCCCACCGTTGATGTTATATATTACGTTAGATATAATGTCATTATGTAAGACAACTAAACCTACGGGTTTTCCTAAAACCCCATATCCCAACATGCAAAAAAGCTCACGGCTGATGGCTGAAGGCTGACGGCTAATATGACCGGAGGTGACCACCCTTGCCCCTAACAGAAAAAATCAAAAACATCCCATCCCGCCCAGGGGTTTACCTATACAAAGACGAAAACGACCAAATCATCTACGTAGGCAAGGCCTTGTCCCTAAAAAACAGGGTTCGCTCCTACTTTACCGGGGTAGCCAAACAGTCACCCAAGGTTAAGGCCATGCTCAACCGGGCAGTGGATCTGGACTTCATCGTCACGGATTCCGAAATGGAAGCCCTGATCTTGGAAAACAACTTAATCAAAGAACACCAACCTAAGTACAACATTCTATTAAAGGACGATAAAACTTACCCCTACATCAAAGTCACCAGCCAAGAAGAATTCCCCCGGGTCTTTCTAACCCGCCGGGTTCTCAAGGACGGTGCCCGCTACTTCGGCCCCTTTACCAACCTGGGGGCTGTTAACGAAACCATGCGGCTGCTGAAAAAAATCTTCCCCCTGCGCACCTGCAAGCAGCGGCAGCTAAGCCCCAGGGATCGACCCTGCCTTAACTACCATATTAAACGCTGCCTGGGACCCTGCTGCAATCTAGTGGAGCGTCAGACCTACCGGGAGACAGTCAACGAAGTGATACTTTTTCTGGAGGGGCGGCAGGAGGATTTAATGAAACGTCTGCGCCAGCGCATGGAGGAGGCGGCGGAAAACCTGGCATTCGAAAAGGCAGCCGAACTGAGGGATCAACTACTGGCAGTGGAAAAAATCGTGGAGCGGCAAAAAATTGTTTCCACCGACCTGGTGGATCAGGATGTCATCGCCATGGCCCGGGGCTTTGACGAGTCCTGCCTGACGGTATTCTTCATCCGGGGGGGCAAACTCATCGGCCGGGAACATTACTTCCTGGAGGGCACAGATACCCTGGAACGGGGAGAAATTATGGCCACCTTCATCCAACAGTTTTATAACCAAACGGAATTTATTCCGGCAGAGATAATGATATCCGAAGACATTGACAATAAAGAATTACTAACCTCCTGGCTTAGCGAACGCCGCGGCAGTAAGGTTCAGATCAAGGCTCCCAAACGGGGTGATAAACACAAACTGGTGGAAATGGCTGCCCAAAATGCCCTGCTTTCCCTGGAGCAGGCCCAACTGCAGCGGCAGGCCAACCGGGAAGCAGTGGATGGTGCCCTGGCCGAACTGATGGCTGGCCTGGGTCTGGAAAAACCACCTCACCGCATGGAATGCTACGATATATCCAACATCCAAGGCACTGAAACAGTGGCCTCCATGGTGGTTTTTGAGGAAGGCCGCCCGAAAAAGGATCAATATCGCAGATTCAAAATCCGCTGGGTCGAAGGCCCCAATGACTTTGCCTCCATGCACGAAACGATCACCCGCCGCTTTTCCCGGGCCCAGGAAGAGCAAGAGCAGATTGCCAGGGGAGAACTCACCCCCAAACAAGCCAAATTTACCAGGCTACCGGATCTCGTTATCATCGACGGCGGCAAAGGTCAGCTCTCTGCGGCCAGGGAAGCCATGCAAGAGCAAGGTTTCGCCCAGATTGCCACCTTTGGCCTGGCCAAAGAAGAAGAACTACTTTTCGCCCCCGGCCGCCCGGATCCCATCCGGCTGCCCAGGGAATCCAAAGGCTTGCAAATGCTCCAGCGACTCCGGGATGAGGCCCACCGCTTTGCGGTAACCTATCATCGTAAGCTCAGAACCCAAAGAAACCTCAAATCCCTACTAGACGAAATCGACGGCATCGGCCCCACCCGCCGCCGCGAACTATACAAAGCCTACAAAAACCTAGAATCCATCAAACAAGCCTCCGTGGTAGACCTAGCCAAAATCCCCAGCATGAATACCAAAGCCGCCCAGGCGGTATATGATTACTTTAGGGAGTGAATGATGGGTCTAGCCGTGGGCCATGAGCCATGAGCTTTTTGGCTTGGGGGTATTCCTTAGGGGTCGGGACGCAGGCCATAAAAAAGGGCTCCCAGCCCAAGGCCACCCACCTACCGCAGAAAGACAATCCATCGAACCGCCGGGGACAGTCCCCGCCCCCAAAGCCAGACCCCCCTGAGGGGCCTGTCCCCATACGCATCAGGGATAGCCCAAAACGCCTAGGCGCCCCAGCCAAACAGACCCCAAACAATTACATGCAAAACTGCCCATGGCCCATGGCCAAAACGAAAGGAGACACACCCCATGCCTAACTACAAACTAATTGCCATCGACCTCGACGATACATTACTCAATACGAACCTAACAATCTCACCTCGCAACAAAGAATATATCCAGCGAGCCAAAGACGCCGGCATCCACATCACCCTGGCCACCGGCCGCATGTACTGCTCGGCCCTACCTTACGCTAAAGAACTAGGCTTAAACCTGCCCCTCATCACCTACCAAGGGGCCTTAGTCAAAGAAATCCAAACCGATGAAGTTCTTATTCACCGCCCAGTACCACTGGACCCAGCCAGAGAGGTCATCCGGCGAGGCCGCCAGTTGGGCTACCATATCAACGTCTACGTCAACGATACCCTCTACGTAGAAAAAATGAGCCCAGAGGCCGCAGCCTACCAAAAAATCTCTGGCATCCCCGCCCACCCGGTGGGTGACTTACTGGAATTTCTCAAAGAAGCACCCACCAAAGTACTATTAGTGGGCAGCTCAGAAGAACTGGATGAACTGGAACAAGAAATGACGAAGCAATACGGCACCAGCTTACATATATGCAAATCCAAGCCCCACTTCCTGGAGTTCTCCCACCCCCAGGCCACCAAAGGGCATGCCCTAGACACCCTGGCCAAGGACTGGGGCCTAACCCCAGACCAAATCATCGCCATCGGCGATGCCCCCAACGACCTGGAAATGCTCCAATACGCCGGCCTCGGTGTAGCGATGTCCAACGGCGACCCCACCGTCCAAGCCCTAGCCGACTACATCACCAGCTCCAACGACCACGACGGCGTAGCCGAAGTGATCGAGAAGTTCGTTTTTGGCTTTTAGTTGGAACCCTTAAAGCGGAAAGCAGAAAGTTGGACAGCGGAAGAACCACCCTGTCAGCCTGAGCGGATAGCGAAGGATCTTAAGAGAGCCTCCCCCGCAGAAAGATAACGCGTCGAATCTAGCGGGGGTCTGACCCCCACCCATCAAAGATCCCTCAAAAACCCCACATACCCCCACTACCCAATCTTCTATGTTCCAACTTTCCCGCTAACTAGCTTTCCAACTAAACCAGCACCTTTCTCCCTCCTACCTACTATAATAAAGTTATATCCCCCCTCCAACAGACAGCCGCAAGCTTCCATTTGCCTAAATTAATCGAACAGTTTACAATATAGAAGAAATCAAGCATATGTCTGATTCAAAGGGGGGTGTTGAAGTGACCAGTCCACGTCTGTTAATTGTTACCGGCATGTCCGGTGCGGGGAAAACCCAGGCGGTGCAAAGTTTAGAGGATCTAGGTTACTTCTGTGTTGACAATTTACCTCCGGCCTTGATCACCAAATTTGCAGAGTTGGTGTCCCAATCCAGCGGCAAAGTAGAAAAAGTTGCCCTGGTGGTAGATATCCGCGGCGGCGACTTCTTTCACCAGGCCATCGAAGTATTAAATGAACTGACCGAACAGGGTTACTGGTATGAAATATTATTTTTGGAAGCTTCCGATGAAGCATTGGTACGTCGCTATAAAGAATCTCGTCGCCGCCATCCCTTGGATACGCAAGGGGAAGTGCTGGAGGTGATCCGGCAGGAGCGGGAACTGCTGCGGGAAATTCGCGGCAGAGCAACCAAAATCATCGATACATCCACGGTCACCAACAGCCAGTTGAAGGATCAAATCATTACCCAGTTTGGCGGTGATCGGGAAAGCACCAATCAGTTGTTAATTACCGTCATCTCCTTCGGCTATAAATATGGTATTCCTTTGGATTCCGATCTGGTTATAGACGTGCGGTTTTTGCCCAATCCCCACTATATACCCGAACTGCGCTGTCTCACCGGCAATGACGAACCGGTGCAGCGACATGTGCTGTCCAAGGATGTAACCCAGGAATTCATGGCAAAATTCACTGACTTTGTTCAGTTTCTCATTCCTCATTATCAAAATGAGGGTAAAGCCACCTTAATGATCGCCATCGGCTGCACCGGTGGCATGCACCGATCCGTAACCCTGGCCAATAAGCTGGGGGATATATTAAAGGAAAAAGGTTATCGTGTTAATGTAAGGCACCGGGATATCATGCGAGTGTAGGGCGGTGGAGTAATTGGCTTATTTGTTCAAATGGTTTGTACCTGGAATGAATGTCAAACGCTGGGTTTTCCTAGCCCTGGTGGGGGTCCTTATGCTGGGGCTGGGTTTGGCTTTACTGGATCGACAGCTGGCAGGAATGCTGGGTCTGGCCCTGGATGCCCTGACCAATCAATTAGTCGGAGTGCCCGGCTGGTTAATTGGCAGTGCTTTAGCAGCCAGTGGTTTAGGTCTGACGTTTTACAGCTTTAAAATGGGACTTAAATCCATCATGACCGTGATTCGACCAGACCCCCCGGAACGCTTGATAGAAACCCTTTACCAGCATCGTTCCCTCAAAAAAGGCCCCAAGATTGTGGTCATCGGTGGGGGCACGGGGCTATCCAGCCTATTAAAGGGTATCAAGGAGTATACCAGCAATATTACGGCCATAGTGGCAGTTACCGATGATGGCGGCAGCTCCGGCAGATTGCGGGATAACCTCGGTATTTTACCACCCGGAGATATCCGCAATTGTATTGTCGCCTTGGCTGACAAAGAAAGTCTAATGGAGGAAGTACTGCAATACCGCTTCCCAAGCGGTGAATTGGCAGGGCACAACCTGGGCAACCTTTTGCTGGCCGGCCTAAACAACGTTTCCGGCGGCTTCGACGGTGCTGTCCACGCCCTTTCTAAAGTATTGGCCATCCGCGGCCAAGTACTGCCAGTGACACTGGAAAATGTCATTCTAGGAGCGGAATTGGCGGATAAATCCCTGGTCTATGGAGAATGCAACGTTTCCAGCAGTAAAAGCAAAATAAAAAGATTATTTCTTAAGCCAGAAGTATGCAGCCCCCTACCTGAAGCCCTAGAGGCCATACGGGAGGCCGACATGATTATTCTTGGTCCCGGCAGTCTCTATACCAGTGTCATTACGAACCTCCTGGTGGAGGGCATTGCCGATGCCATCAAAAAATCCCAGGCTCAGAAAATCTACATCTGCAACATCATGACCCAACCAGGCGAAACCCAGGGCTACACAGCCCAACAGCACCTCAAGGCCATTTTTGACCATACAGGTCCTATCGTGGATCAAATCCTGGTCAACAACGAACCAATCCCCGGCCAGATGCTCAAAAAATATCGTACCAAGGGCGCAATTCCGGTCAAAGTAGACACAGCAGCCCTAACCAAACTAGGCGTTAAAGTCTGGCCCAGGCACCTGGTACAACACAGCAACCTAGTCCGCCACCAACCAGAAAAACTAGCCCAAGCCATTATGGAAATCATCTACGACTCCAAAGCCGCAGCCCTTGAGCGAACCCCAGTAAAAATCTACCAACCATCAAGGGCAAGGGAGTAGCAGATGGCTTATGGGTATTGCTTATGGGTCGGCCATGAGCCATGAGTCTTGAGCCTTCAGGCCCCCCGGGTGCCTGGCACCTCTTACAAAGCCCAGCATCCTGAGGTGCCTGGCTCCCGGTGCAAGAACCACCCAAAGACCCCAAAGCAAAACATACAAAAAAAGCCCATGGCCCACGACCCACGGCCCATGGCCAATTCGGAGGTGCACACCCATAATCAAACCAAACAAACTCATCCTAGTTATTCTACTAGTTATCGTAATAACACTGGCCTGGTACCAACACCAAACCAGAGTCATACCCTCCGATGCTAAATACCCCCCAATGCAGGGTATTCCCGTACTAATGTACCACAAAGTCAACCCAGACCCCCGCACCGGTGGTTTAGGCCTCCGAGTACCTCCGGGTAAATTTGAGTGGCAGATGAAATACCTAAAGAAAAACGGCTACCAAACCGTTTCCCTGACCGATGTCCTGGATCACTACCAAAGGGGCAAGGAACTTCCGTCCAAACCAATTGTCATCACCTTTGACGATGGCTACAAGGACAACCATGACTTCGCCTACCCCATTATGAAGAAATATGGCTATACCGGCACCATCTTTGTGGTCTCCAAAGCCATCGGCAATACCAACTTTTTTGACGTAGAAAAGAAACTCCAGCCCGAAAATAAAATTATGAACTGGCAGGAAATCAAAGAACTAGACCAAGCCGGTTTCATCATCGGTGCTCACACAGTGGATCACCCACACCTGGCCAAGATAACACCAGAAGCAGCAAAATACCAAATCGAAGAATCTAAGCGAGCCCTGGAGTATGGACTTAAAAAACCAGTGGAAGTCTTTGCCTACCCCTACGGCAGCTACAACGACCAGGTGGCCCAACTCACCCAACAAGCCGGCTACCGCGCCGCCGTCACCACCGAACTTGGTTTAGCCAAACCAGACTCCAACCCCTTCAAAATCCACCGTGTCCGGGTTACTGGCCGCTATAGTAATGAACGGTTTATCGAAGAATTGCATAAGTACTAGTTGGTTGGAAAACTTAAAGTAGAAAGCAGAAAGTTGGTTAGTTGGTAGGAGGTGCATTTACCCCTGTCCAACTTTCCAACTTTCTGCTTTCCATCTCGTGAAAAATGTCGAAAGAATTTTTTGTCGTCAAAGCAGGAAATATTGCAAGGGATGTAAAATTATTACACTAAAGTTTCTATATACGTAGTACTAAGCAAATTTCATAGGGTATCCTTATGGTGGCAAGAGACCCGGTTTAAAGTTAAATCTTGTCACAACTACTTTTATCAAAGGTGGTTTTTTTACACCCTCTTCATAGGTAAATAGTCCTAAGCAAAACGGTTAAAATGTCTTGAAACGGTGGTATACCATGCGTAACAAATTTAGAATACCTTTATTGATGTTATGTGATGCAATTCTAATAAATCTAGCCATCTATCTCCCCTGTTTTATCTATTTCCACGGAGAGATTCCTCGGTCTAGTCTGCAGGGTCTTTTTCAGTATTCCTTAACGGCAACCCTTTGCATATTGACTATATTTAGTGCTTCCAAACTATATCATCGTGTTTGGGCCTATGCCAGCATAAAAGAACTGGTCATTATTGTACGGTCTGTTACCCTGGGGGTAATAGCCTTGCTTCTCCTTACTTATGTCCTTGAAACACCTCACTCAAAAGCAATGTTTCTTTCAGTTTGGACCTATTCAATCCTATTTATCGGCGGTTCCAGGATGGCCTGGCGGCTTTACGTGGAAAGGCAAGGTAAAAGAAAATGCACCCACACCCATGCCAACAAAAAAATACTAATCTATGGAGCAGGTTCCGCCGGTGCGCTGGTGGCCAAGGAATATTACAACCACTACAATGGCAACCAACAGGTGATCGGTTTTATCGACGATGATGTCAATAAACACAACCTAAGTATTTATGGTCTCCCGGTGCTGGGGGGCAGAGAAAGCATTCCTTCCTTGGTTGACCACTATAAAATTGATGAAATTATCATTGCCATGCCGTCGGTTTCCGGCCAAGCAATTCGTGAGATTATTGAGTTCTCCAAGGATTCCGTTGGGGCGGTAAAAATACTGCCCGGTGTATACCAAATCCTAGACGGAGACGTTTCCATTAATAAAATCAGACCAGTGGAAATCGAAGACCTATTGGGAAGGGAACCGATACAAGTGGATCTGGGGCAAATATCCCAATACATAAAAGACAAAGTGGTCCTGGTAACCGGCGCCGGCGGTTCCATCGGCTCCGAATTATGCCGCCAAATCGCCCAAATGGACCCTACCAAGCTGATCCTGCTGGGTCATGGGGAAAACAGTATCCATAAAATATGGTTAGAGCTACGGGACAAGTTCCCCTTGGTACCCCTGGAAGTAGAGATCGCCGATGTGAGGGATCGCTTTAAACTGCAAATCACCTTTGAAAAGCATAGGCCCCAGGTGGTTTTCCATGCGGCGGCCCATAAGCATGTGCCACTGATGGAAATGCACCCAGATGAGGCCGTGAAAACCAATATTTTTGGTACCAAAAACGTGGCTGAAATGGCAGATCGAGTTGGTTGTGAAAGATTTGTGCTGATTTCCACCGATAAGGCTGTCAACCCCTCCAGTGTGATGGGGGCTACCAAGAGAATGGCTGAGCTGGTTATTCAGAACTTGTTTGTTGGTTCTGAGACGAAGTTTGCCGCGGTTCGTTTTGGGAATGTTCTGGGAAGTCGTGGTAGTGTGGTGCCTATCTTTAAGGATCAAATCGCCAGGGGTGGTCCAGTTACGGTAACCCACCCGGAGATGACTCGCTATTTTATGACCATCCCCGAAGCAGTTCAACTGGTGATCCAGGCTGGAGCTTTGGCTGAGGGTGGGGAAGTATTTTTGTTGGATATGGGTGAGCCGGTTAAGATTGTGGATCTGGCGGAGAATTTGATTAAGCTTTCTGGCTTTGAGCCGGGGCGGGATATTGAGATTAGGTTTACTGGGATTCGGCCGGGGGAGAAGCTGTTTGAGGAGCTTTTGACGGATGAAGAGGGGATTGGCAGTACGAAGCATAAGCGCATCTTTTCGGCGAAGCCGGTGGAGATTGATGAAGCGATGTTGGTGGAGGAGCTGCTGAGGCTAGAGAAGAGGGAAGTGACTGATAAGGCAGAGGTGTTTGGGCGGCTGGTGAAGTTGATGCCGGAGTTGGTGTTGTATGTGCGGGAGGAGACGGCGTAGGTTGGGGGGCGGACACACCGGATTTGGGTGAGGGGTGCCAATGAAATGTACTACTAGACAATAGTACGACCATTAGTATGTGATATGAATAAGACCATAATGTGATAGATATAAACCATCATCTATAATGATATAAGGAGTGAAGGTATAGTATGGGAAATAACACAGAAATCCTAATGTATCAAACAGATGATGGGCAGACCCGCATAGAAGTTAGAATGGAAGATGAGACTGTATGGCTTACACAAGCCCAAATGGCTGAACTATTCAAGACATCACCCCAAAATATTACTATACACATAAAAAACATATATGAAGAAGGTGAACTAAACGAAAACTCAACTTGTAAAGAATCCTTACAAGTTCGCCAAGAAGGTAAAAGATTAGTTAAAAGGCAGACCAAAACCTATAATTTAGATGTTATTATTTCAGTAGGATATCGAGTAAAATCACATCGGGGCACACAATTTAGGATTTGGGCAAGTCAAAAAATTAAAGAATATATTGTAAAAGGTTTTGCCATGAATGATGACCTCCTTAAGAGAGCAGGAGGGGGCAATTATTTTCAGGAACTTCTAGAACGTATTAGAGATATTCGTTCAAGTGAGAAAGTTTTTTATCGGCAAATACTTGATATTTATGCAACCAGTATTGATTACGACCCTAGAGCATCGGAATCAGTAGAGTTTTTTAAAATAGTACAAAATAAAATGCACTATGCAGCCCACGGCCACACGGCTGCAGAAATTGTTTTTTTGCGTTCTGATGCAGACAAGGACTTCATGGGAATGACATCGTTTGATGGTAAGAGTTTGCGGAAATCTGATGCCTCCATCGCCAAGAATTATTTAAATGAAAGCGAGATTAAGATTTTAAATAGATTAGTAACAGCATATTTAGAATTTGCTGAGCTCCAAGCAATTAGGCAAAGACCAATGTATATGAAGGATTGGATAGAAAGACTAGATGATTTTATAAAGATGAGTGGAAGTGAACTGTTGGATCATGCTGGCAAAATCAGTCATGAGCAAGCTAAATTGAAAGCTGAACTAGAATATGAGAGGTATAAAGAAAGAAGTAAAGATCAATTAACGCTGGCAGAGAGGGATTTCATAGAACATTTGAAAAGTACTCAAAAGAAGCTAGAAAAGGGCAAAGGATAATGCCAACGGAATTAATTTGCTCAAGTTGTATGGTATCAAAAGGTGGTCTGGGTGGGCATGAAAAGTATGGATAAGCAAATTTATCATAGTGGTTTTAGTTTGATCGAAATATTGGTAGTGTGTGCTATGTTGGGCATATTGTGCTCGATAGCAGTTTCTTTATACTTTGGCTATATGGAAAAGGCTAAGGGGAAAATCTGTAATGTTAATTGTTTGCGGTTGGAGGGGGAGTATCAGGCTTATTTAGTTATGGATGGTGTAGAACATAAGGAAGCAAGGTTTGATGAATTTGTGAAGGGATATGGTAAAAGGGTATGCCCTAAACAGGGTGACGTTAGTTATGTGAATGGTAGGGTTGAGTGTAATGCTCATCCCCGGGATGAAAAAGAGGATGGTGGTAATGAAGGGGATGTGCCGTATTTGTGATTTGTGATTTGAATGGCGAATTGGAGCATGAGTATGCGTGAGAGATAAAAGAATATGCATGTTCACCATATATTGTGGTTGAATAAAAGGGGCATACAATATGTTGCATAAATACTAAAATATTAAATGGTAAAGCGGAAGTCAGAATGGCTAAGAGATAACCGCTATATATTGTGTTGAAATCAGCGAAAAATCATAAAAATATACAATATATGGGTTTTATCTATATGACATAGTACCGTTTTGTTAGTATATAAAGATAAAATGGCTAAAATCGTGTATTTTGGATTTTGAAAACGTTGATTTGACAGGCTTTTTGGTAACCTAAAATATGGAGAAATATTGAATGGCGTTGAGGTGTTGGGTATTTACTATAGATAAAACGCTGGGGGCCAGGCAGGGCAAGGGTTCCGGTGGTTATGAGGGGAAATTAGCGTTGATTGAATGGCGTATTTAATAGGAAGAAACTCGGGTAAGGATGCTAGTTTGATGTTGGTTAAGTTCATAGGATTGTATTGAGATTCGTGACGTAGGTATATACCGTAGATGTAATTTAGTGGGTTAGTAGTTGGTTGAAAACTGTTTAAATCCAATTAAGTACTAACTGACTAAACATGGTAATTATATCAAGGAAGGAAGTCTTAGGCAATGGAAGACATAAGAGTAAGGAATATACCATTTTCTCCGCCAGATATTACAGATGCTGAGATAGAAGAAGTTATAAAAGTTATGAAGTCAGGTTGGATTACAACTGGATCTAGAACAAAAGAATTTGAAAAAAGAATAGCCGAGTATGTTGGAACAAATAAAGCTGTTTGCCTAAGTTCAGCAACAGCAGCTATGGAGCTGACTCTTCGTATTCTAGGGATAGGGGCTGGGGATGAGGTTATTACCTCTGCATATACCTACACAGCATCAGCTTCAATAATACATCACGTTGGAGCAAAAATTGTACTAGTTGATACAGCTCCGGGTTCTTATGAAATGGATTATTTAAAACTAGCTGATGCGATTACTGAAAAGACAAAAGCAATTATTCCAGTTGATATAGCTGGGAAAATGTGTGATTACGATGCCATTTATGAGGTGGTTGAAAGTAAAAGAGAGCTCTTTAAGGTAAATAACGAACTTCAAGAGCTATTTAATAGAGTAATTGTAATAGCCGATGCTGCCCATGCTTTTGGTGCTGAGAGAAAAGGTATTAAATGTGGGCAAGCAGCAGACTTTACTTGTTTTTCTTTCCATGCAGTCAAGAATATAACCACAGCCGAAGGTGGTGCTGTTGTTTGGCGTGGTGATATTGGATTAGACGATGAGTGGCTTTATAAAGAGTATATGCTTTATTCACTTCATGGTCAGTCTAAAGATGCATTAGCCAAAGATCAAAAAGGTGCATGGGAATATGACATCATATATCCGGGTTATAAATGCAATATGACTGATATTATGGCTGGAATTGGGTTAATACAGCTAAGTAGATATAAGATTTTATTGAATAGACGTAGAGAGATTATTGAGATGTACGATCAAGCACTTTTACCGTTAGGTATTTTAAGTTTGCAGCATTATGGTGAGAATTTTACATCTTCTGGGCATCTTTATTTTGCTAGGATACCTGGAATAGGGGAAACTCAAAGAAATGAAGTGATCATTAAGCTAGCTGAGCTGGGTGTATCAAGTAACGTTCATTACAAACCACTACCTATGTTTACAGCTTATAAAAATTTGGGATTTTATATTGAATATTATCCGAATGCTTTTGGTATGTATGAGAATGAAATTACACTCCCACTTAATACCTTATTGACTGATGAGGATGCAGAGTATGTAATTGAAAGCTTTAAAAGGATTATTAGTGAAGTTTAAGGTGGAAAACAAAATGTATAGGAATTACTTTAAAAGGGTATTTGATCTGACATTATCTTTAGTAGCACTACCATTTTGGGTAATAATTCTAGCAATAATCGGTCCAGTAATTTATTTTCAAGATAAAGAATCAATTTTTTATAACGCACCCCGACTTGGTAAGGGTGGAAAAATATTTAAAATGTATAAACTCCGCTCAATGAAAATGAATGCTCCTGACTTGAGAAATGAAGATGGGTCAACTTTTAATGCAGAAGACGATCCTAGATTAACTAAGATTGGGAAGTTTATTCGAAAAACGAGTCTAGATGAAACTCCACAACTATTAAATATTATCAAAGGGGATATGAGTATTATTGGACCAAGACCTGATTTGCCTGAACATCTGCATTTATATGAGGGGAATGAAAAAAGAAAGCTAGAAATTAGACCGGGTGTTACAGGCTATAATCAAGCTTATTTTAGGAATACTGTACCTTGGAAAGAACGAATCAAAAATGATATTTACTACATTGACCACTTGACCCTATGGCTTGATTTAAAAATTTTTTTTAAAACAGCAGAAACAGTATTAAAACGTGAAGATGTTTATATAACTGATAAGAGTTCAAAATCGGCTAATATAACTAGAATAGGAATGTAGGTACAAAATTTTATGAAACATATAGAGGATGCAGTTACTTTTACGGAATTGATTTGGGATACACACTTTTTTGGGGTCACTAGTGCAAGGGCCGTGTTGCATAGACCATTGACATCAAAGGAATGGGATGCACTAAAGCTTAAATTTCTTCATTATCAATTTATTTCTATCGTGAATCAAAATTCCAATCCAGTTAATTCCCAATTAATAGGGAAAGATACATCTGCATTCTTAGCAGATGTTAATATTCAGCTTCTTAAGAAAATCGCAGACTTTTACGAGATACCCAAAAATGTAACAGTCCACCATTCTCTAAAAAGAAATGACCAAATACTTGGATTGGCTGATTTTCAGTTCTCTAAGTTTACAGAGGATCCTGAATTAGCTAAGCGAGGTGGAAATCAAGTTTACCGTCAATGGATTATGAATGCTTTTGATAAGCAGGATAAATTCTACGCATTATCTAAAAATGGTAATGGTAATATAAATGGTTTCTTACTTTTTTCATACTCAGATAGTGTATGTATAATTGAACTTGTTGCTGTGTCACCCAATGAAACTAAAGGTGGAATAGGTACTAACCTATTTAAAGCAGTAGAACATGTTGCCTTTCAACAGGGGATTAATGAAATTAAAGTTGGCACCCAAATTAGGAATCTGAGTGCTATTAATTTTTATTATAAAGTTGGATGTAAACAAGTTGGGTGCCATCAAGTTTATCATCTATGGAATAGTTAATTTGTATAGGACATCTGTCAATAATTTTTATACTTAATAAAAAGACAGGATATAGCTAAGTTTATTATTACACTTAAAAAGGAATTAGAAATTATGAGAATCTATGTTGTTGCAGAGCATACGACTTTACCAGGTGAGCCTGGCTATAACCGGTTTAGATATTTATGTGATATATTTTCCCAAAATGGTCATGATGTAACACTTATTACTAGTAAATTTAACCATTACAATAAATCTTTTAGAGATAGCAAAGACATAACTGCAGCCTATAGGATTGTTCTATTAGATGAGTTAGGTTATAAAAAAAATGTAAGTCTACTTCGACTTCTAAGTCAAAGACGTTTTGCAAAAAATCTATATATTTATTTGGAAAACTGTAATGAAAAACCAGACATTATCTATTTTAGTGTACCCACTCATGAACCGGTATTATATCTAAAGGGATACATGGCTAAAAACAATATTAAATGTGTAATTGATGTACAAGACTTATGGCCAGAAGCTATGAAACTTGTGGTTAATATTCCATTGATTAATGACATTTTATTTTTACCAATGAGACTGCAGGCTAATAAAGTTTATTCTATGGCAAATAAAATTGTTGCTGTCTCACGTGAATATATGGAGAGGGCACAAAGTGTTAATCAAATTTCAACCTCAAATATTTATGTGTATATTGGTACTTTCATGAAAGAATTTGATAGGGGGAAAAAAGAAAATTTAGATCTTGTTATAAAACCTGATAATGAATTCTGGATTATTTATATAGGGACTTTAGGTATAAGTTATGATATTGAAACATTGATTTCATCGTATAAAATTTTGCAAGCTAAAGGGTATAAAAATATTAAGCTAAAAATTTTAGGTAGGGGTCCAAGCGAAGAGAAGCTTAGGCAATATGCAAGAAGCATTAATATAAATGTTGATTTTTTGGGTTATAAAGAATATGGGGAAATGGCTGCTTATTTAGCAAAATCTGATGTAGCAATTAATGCAATTAAGAAAAACGCTGCTCAAAGTATTATAAATAAAGTTGGAGATTACTTTTCAGCTGGACTGCCTGTCTTGAATGGCAGCTTATGTAAAGAAATGATGTCTCTAATTGAAACTCATAAATGTGGTTTAAACTATACACCAGAAGATTCAATGGATCTAGCTAATAAAATTGAAATTCTTTATCTGGATTATAAAAAAAGATTGGAATTAGGAGTAAACTCACGAATACTAGCTGAATTAAAATTTGATAGAGAGAAAACGTATAAGGATATAATAGATTTGTTCAGAGGTGTTAAAGAGTGCTGAAGGAGACAAAATAATGCTTTGTAATTCGAATGAGAATGTAAGATTATTACATATTTGTGTTGCAGGGATTAAAGATAAATTTTATCAAATTTTTTTTGATAAACTATTTGAAGTTGGAATAAAGTATCAAACAGTTTTTATTCCTTATTGTCCTACAGAATATACTCAAGAAGAGATAGAAGGTGTTTCAAATTATAGCGACTATATAGATGTAAAATTAAGTCCTATCAAAACCCAACTTGACAGGCTTTTTTACTTCTCTAAGATTAAAAAATATTGTAACCATGTTAGAAGAATACATGCCAAAAATCAATATAATTTAATACATGCGCATCATCTTTTTTCGGATGGCGGAGTAGCATACCTTCTACATAAACAATATGACATTCCTTATATTGTTTCTGTAAGAACTACGGATACAGAATATTTTATGAAATATTTTATTCATACTAAAAACTTTATGAACAGAATATTAGATTCAGCTTCGAAAGTTATATGCATCAATCCAATAATAAAGGAAAAACTTTTACAAGGAATTAAAGACAAAACAATTAGAGGTAAGGTTACAGAAAAAGTTATCGTAATGCCTAATGGAGTAGACGATTTTTGGATAGAGAATTTATATTTAAAGAAGTCTAATAGTTTGCCTACTATCAGACTCGTACAAGTAGGCTCACTCATACCTAGAAAAAATCATAAGTGTACTTTATTAGCTATAGAAAATTTAAAGAACAGAGGATATGATGTAAGATTAGATATAGTAGGGGATGGAAAAGGCAGAAAAACTCTTGAATTGCTGTGTAAAGAGAAAAACCTCGAAAAATATGTAAAGTTTCACGGTTTTATAAAGGATAGGCAAAAAATTCTATCTTTTTATCGTTCGGCTGACGTTTTTGTACTTCCCTCATTTACCGAGACTTTTGGTATTGCTTATGTTGAGGCAATGACACAAGGGCTACCAGTTATCTATTCACGAAGACAGGGGATAGATGGGTTTTATAGCAATGGAGAGGTAGGAATAGCGATAGATCCGAGAAATCCTGTGAGTGTAGCTGATGCAATATTATTAGTAACTAGCTACTTATCAGATATGTCAAAACGATGTACCGATTACTCTATTCACTATAAGTGGGATAACATAGTTACAGATTATAAATATATTTACTTGGAAGCTAAAAAAAGCAAACATAGACCTGTTTACTAGCCCTTGGTTTCCAAAGCTTCTAGGAGAGACTTGGAATTAATTTTCCGTTAACCGACATAAGTAAGTTAGGCATCATCGCTTAAAAATGGCAAAACGATGAGGTAAAAGTACAATGAACACAGTTATTACAAGAAATGGACTATTGTTTTTTGGGGTTATTGTATTATATAAACTATCGCTAGACTTTATTTATGCTTATATTTTCATTCCCAACTATGGTTATTTTTTTAGTTTAAACATGCAGTTTCTTTATGGCAAGTATTTGGTAACGCTAGTTCTTATTTTAGCTATGATTAAACCTTTGATTGCTCTGCTGCGCAAAGGTAATGGTTCGAGTATGATTATTCTACTTCTAAGCTTAGTTTATTTTATACCTGGGTGTACAGTTTATGCGCTGGGTAATCTTGATAATTCCTTTTTTGCATTTTTTTCACTTTACTGGGTCGTTTTGGTATCGGCACAACTGCTGTTACCGAATGTTAAAGGCCTTTCAATACAATTTAGAGGGAAGTCAATAATATTTACTGTAATAATCGCAGGATTTGCCACGTGTATTTTGTTCTTATCGGGCATGTATACAAATTTTCATATTAATTTGAGCTTGCAAAATGTATATGAATTACGTTTTGCTGCGAGAGAATATAGTGTTTCAACAGTTATTCAGTATTTATTGAATGCCTCGTATATTATTCTGCCTTTAGGTACCATGTATTTTATTGTAAATAAACAAAGAGGAGCAGCAGTCATACTATTATTGGTTCAATTATTAAGCTTTTCTTTTAATGGGAAAAAGTCTGTTTTGTTTACTATTTTTATTGTTCTTTTGATTGCAAAGTTTTATAAAAAAGAAAGATTACAATGGATATTACCTGCATTTTTAGGATTAAATCTTCTTTCAATTTTAGAATTATTTATAGGGGATGGAAACTCCTTTATTGCTAAATATATTCATAGAAGGGTATTATTTACTCCTCCCATTATTGGTGCTAATTACTTTGATTTCTTTTCTATAAATGAATTAGATTTTCTAAGACAAAGTTTCTTAAGATGGTTTGAAGTAAGCTCACCATATCCAATACCGATTGCTCGCTTGATAGGCTATAATTATTTCAATAATGTCGAGAATAATGCAAATACAGGAATGGTCGGTGATGCATTTGCAAATTTCGGATGGGCAGGGTTATTATATCCTGTACTTATAATTGTAGCTTTACGTTTTTTTGATAAATGTTCAATTAATTTAGATTATAGGATAATTTCTCTTTTATGTGTATTAATATTTTACAAGTTTATTAACGGTTCTTTCTTTACAGTTATGCTAACGGGAGGATTTATTATTACTTGTATAGTTTTGGTAATCTGCCCTCGTAAGCCAGAGGGTAACTTGCAGGAAGACATAAAATATAAGTATTATTGGAGTCATTAATTTTCTTAGCTAATTTTATGTTGTCAAACTAAGGAGAAAGTTCTTATGCATATAATAAATAAAGTATTTAAAGATTTTGAAGATAATAACATTAGATATTGTCATTTTAAAAGCAACCAACATCTCAATGAAAGCTTTAACGGAACTTCAGACTTTGATGTTTTAGTAGATTATAAGAAAAGTAATGATTGCGAAAAAATACTTTTAAATAATAATTGCAAAAGATTTGAACCTAATTATATTGGTACTTATCCAGGAGTTGTTAATTGGATCTCATTTGATGAAGAAACAGGTAAGATATTTCATTTGCATTTACATTACCAATTAGCTAGTGGAAGATCCTTAGTTAAAGAATATATATTACCCTGGGGAGAACTACTCCTTAGAACAGCTATTAGAAGTAAAGAATTTAAAATTTTCGTATCTAACCCAAATGTAGAGGTTCTTTTGCTTTTGACCAGAATCGTAATAAAATCTGGTATCAGAATATATCTTAAATCTTTTTTTGGTTTCTATAAGCTTTCTTGTGATATGGAACGAGAATACAAATATTTACGAGAGCTAATAAATGAGAATGAGCTTAGAACAAATGCAAAACAAATGTTCTCCCCAATAAATGCTGAACGAATAATTAATATTGTGATGGAGTCTACTACAATTCGTTGTAAGCAATTTAAACAGTTGAATTGTATAATTAAAGAAGAACTAAGAGTTTCTAGAAGAATGAATCTTTTCTTAGCCATGATTAACAGTAAGTTGCTTCGAGTTATAGATTTGAAGAATAAGCTTTTTAGTAGAAAATTAGGTAAGTATTATATTACTAAAAAAGTAACACCTTCAGGTGGTAAGATTATTGCGTTTATTGGTGTGGATGGTTGTGGAAAAAGCACATTAACAAGAGAAATAACATCTTGGCTTAATTATAAAATAGAGGTTAAACGTTTTTACATGGGTGAAGGTGATGGCAAGGTTAATATTTTTGCCTACCTTGTAAAAAAACTCTATTCACTTATTTATTCCAAACGAACAAAAACTAATACTCCAGAAAAAATTAAAACTATTTCTCTAAAATCTTCACCTAAAAAGTATATTAAGAAGTATGTTCATGCTTTATTAATCTTTTCAATTGTTAAGAGCAATAAAAAGAAAATTTTAAAAATGCATAGATATAGAATGAATGGTGGTTTTAGTGTGCTGGATAGATATCCCCAACTGCAGCATGAGGGGATGAATGATGGTTTAAAACTAGGAATATATGCAAGGGAACTAAGAAGTAAAATAATTAGTAAATTAGCCTGTCGAGAACAAGAACTTATGAACATCGTTAATGATGTTTATCCGGATCTTGTATTTAGGCTAAACATTAGTCCTGAAGTTTCCATGCAGAGGAAGCCAGAGGAACAGACCAATTATGAGGCAATCAAGATAAAGGCAGATGCTTGCAAAACACTAGTTTTTAAGAAATCTGAATTGGTAGAAGTTGATGGAGAGCAAAATCTTGATGATGTAATTTTGCAGGTGAAACGCAAGATTTGGAGTGGTATTTAATGGTTTTTATTGAATTTAATGGGCTACCTGCAAGTGGGAAAACAACTATAGTTAATGAATTGAAAATTAAATTAAATCAAGATGGTATCAAGATTAAATTACTTGAAGATGTTATATCTTATAAGGTGAGAAGAAATGAAAATAAAATTAAACAGTTAATTAAAGCACTGTTTTCATTAAAATCTATTGGCTTCAATTTAATTGTAGTTAATTTAGTAATAAATATGGGATTTTCAATAGAACGCATAAGATACGCTATGAGACTAATAAAACTAAATTATCAAATTAATAGGGTATTAAATACAAAAACAGATGTACTTCTTTTGGATGAAGGATTCATTCAATTTTTTACATCAATTCCACATAATAAAGGATTTTCAAGTGAGTATTCAGTTAATAGAGCATGCAAATATTTATTAAATTCTTACCCAAATATATGCATTGTTAATTGTGTACTTCCAATTGAAAAAACTATTGAACGTTCTAAAAAAAGACAATCTTCGATTAGTAGATTTGATAATTTAAATCAAGAGGAATTAAGGAGAATCTTATATGTTAAATCAGATAATCTTAATATGTTCAGAAGCTATATTCCAAGCCGTAATCAATACAGAATAGATTCATTGGATAATATTGAAAAAAATGTTAATCTTTTAAATAGCATAATTAAAGAACAGTTATTATCAAATTATTAAAGAACTGGAGGTGGATTTTTCGGACTACATCAGTCTTGCTGGTGCTCTTTTATTAACTAGAGAAATAGGAGTATCTAAATGAGTAAGTCTTATAAAGAGAAAGCTATCACTGGTGTATATTGGATGGCTTTAGTCAGCATAGCAACAATAATCATAAAATCTATAATTATAATAGTTTTATCTAGGTTACTTAGCCCTTATGAATTCGGAGTTGTTGCAGCCATTCAAATAGTAATAACTTTTGCAGATATTTTTTGGATGATGGGTGTGGGACCAGCAATAGTTCAAAAAAAGGTTCTGACCACTGATGATATAGCAACTGGGAATATCTTAAATATTATTTTTGGAATTATTATATACTGTATTATATTTCTGTTTTCAACAAAAATATCTATTTTTTTAGGTATAGAAAACAGTACTATGCTAAAAGTTCTTTCAATTGTTTTTGTTATTAATAGTATTTCAGGGGTATCAGAGTCACTGTTACAGAAAGAAATGAATTTTAAGTATATCGGCGTAATAAATGTTATTTCCTTATTAATATATGGGTTTTCGGCAACTTTATTTGCCATCCTTAATTATGGAGCTTGGTCACTAGTCATTGGGCAGTTATCACAAGCATCTATTAAGTCTTTGCTTTTAATATATAAGATTCCTATGAAAATATCTTATCGTTTTAATATAAAATCCGCTAAAGCACTAATGTATTTTGGTATTGGATTTACTCTATCCAGAATATTTAACAATATTGCTAACCAAGGTGATTATTTAGTAGTAAATAGAATGTTAGGAAGCTCTGCGTTAGGTCTTTATAATAGGGCTTACCAATTGTTAATGATACCAACGGATGTAATTGGAACAGTAATGGATAAAGTATTATTTCCACTTCTATCGAAGTATCAAAGTAGAAATGATAAACTCGCATATGTTTATTTAAATATTACATCTTTAGTTGCAATAATCTCATTTCCTATAATGACTATTTGTTTGATAAGTGGAGCGGACTTGGTGACAATTATACTTGGTGGCGCCTGGGGGCAAACTATTATACCATTTAAAATTTTAGTAATTAGCTTATTTTTTCGAATAGGCTATAAAATATGTGATGCTTTGGTGCGCTCAGTTGGGGCAGTATACAAAAGACTATGGATTCAAATTGTATATGCTGCCACGGTCATTTTTGGTGCATATATTGGGTCGGATTGGGGGATTAATGGTGTAGCCGTGGCGATTTCGTTTGCAATAATGATAAATTATATAATAATGAGTTTATTCATAATGTATATAATAAGATTGAGGTTAACTCTGCTAATAAGATATTTAGCTCCGATCATATTGGTCAGTTGTTTTGTAGGTATGATTAGTTATTTCGCAAGTCTAGTGGTTTCTGGTATTCATTTATCCGTGTTTAGAATTTTAATAATGACTTTAGTTGTAGGATTAATATATTTAATTACTGTTAAATATTTATTATTAAGGTTAATGCCTTTTGATTTTAATGAATTTTTAAGCACAATTCTAAGAACAACGGTTAATAAAATAGTACCGAAAAAATCTGAAAGAAGAAATTCTGTAGAGGCATAGAATTGGTATAAAGTTTTAGTTTGTTTATTATCTGCTTTTGATTTGTTTGGATAATTAGAAAATTAGTGGCTGTTTTACATGTTTTGCTGAAGGAGAGTAAAAATAATGCAAATAACTATAGCGGGAACAGGTTATGTTGGCTTATCTAACGCAGTATTACTTGCCCAACATAATGAAGTTATCGCAGTTGATATCATTCAGGAAAAAGTAGATATGATAAATAATAGTAGGTCTCCCATTATTGATAAAGAGATTCAAGAATATCTTGCAACAAAGAAATTAACCTTAACAGCAACCACAGACAATTATAAGGCATTTAAAGATGCAGAATATGTCGTTATTTCTACACCAACTAATTATGATCCAGGTAAGAATTATTTTAATACTAGATCTGTAGAAGCTGTTATTGCTAGCGTATTATCTATTAATCCTGATGCCATAATGATAATTAAATCAACTGTTCCAGTAGGTTATACTGAGAAGGTAAAAGAGAAATTTGAAACAGATAATGTTATTTTTTCTCCAGAGTTTTTAAGGGAAGGTAAAGCTTTATATGATAACTTGTACCCATCAAGAATAATAATAGGTGAACAGTCGGAAAGGGCTGAAAGGTTTGCGGAACTTTTGGCGCAGGGGGCTATTAGAAGAGATATACCTGTATTATTTACAAACTCTACTGAAGCAGAAGCAATTAAACTATTTGCCAACACATACTTAGCTATGAGAGTAGCTTTCTTTAACGAGCTAGATTCCTACGCAGAAGTAAGAGGACTGGATACAAAACAAATTATTGAGGGTGTTGGGTTAGATCCCAGAATAGGTAATCACTATAACAACCCTTCTTTTGGTTATGGGGGCTACTGTCTTCCAAAAGATACGAAACAGCTATTAGCCAATTATGCCGATGTCCCTAATAACATAATGACAGCAATTGTTGATGCAAACCGAACAAGAAAAGATCATATAGCCGAAATGATTATAAAGAGAAACCCTAAAATAGTAGGTATTTATCGACTAACAATGAAAATGGACTCTGATAATTTTAGACAGTCAGCCATACAAGGTGTTATGAAACGTGTTAAAGGAAAGGGAATAGAAGTTGTTGTGTACGAGCCAGCTCTTCATGAGGATAAGTTCTATAATTCTAGAGTTATAAAAGACTTTGAGGAGTTTAAGAGGATATCAGATGTGATAGTAGCTAATCGGTTGACTATTGAGTTACAGGACGTAGAAGACAAGGTCTATACTAGAGATTTGTTTAGCCGGGATTAGGAGGACAAGCTCATGAAAGTACGTAAAGCAATTATACCGGCTGCGGGCCTAGGTAGGGCTTGCTGAACTGAACCTAATTTCAGTAAAAATAGAAACCGCCATAATGTTGGTTAACCAAAAGTAGGATTACACCTAAATAGATGTCGCAGAAAAAAGGACAAAAAGATACGGAGCCTGTGCTCCAAGTTCATCACCAGGAACTGCAGGCAGATCACGCTTTCAGCGGTCTCTTTCAGGTGCGCCATAATATGCGCCAAGCCATAGCGTCGTTTACCTTCGCCGAATTTACCTTCAACAATGTTACGTTCGCTGGCATCTTGCCGTTCTAAGCGT
>NZ_CEVWQM010000031.1:0-41733 GCF_982386235.1 Desulfotomaculum sp.
ATGAAGCGTCAAACACTTGAAAAAATGAGTGAACCGGGTCAATCAACCTATCGTTTTGTCCCAAAAAATTCTGTCTTGGCGTTTCTTGATTCACTGTGACTGATCGCTTTATGTGCTGACTTTTTATGGAGAAGCTTCATGATGCAACTCGCTCCGCTTCGCCCCAGCACATAAATATACTCAGCACATAATTACGTTTATGTGTTCAAGAACATAAACGTAAAAATTGGTTGTTCTGCAATACTGTCAAAGGCGCTGCATCAAGCTCGGTGGTTTATTCAATCATAGAAACTGCCAAAGCAAACGGGTTGTTGCCCTTTGAATACATGAAATTCCTACTTGAAGCCGTTCCATCCGCATCAGTTGGGGAATTGGATGCCCTATTACCGTGGGGCGAAGCCATCCCCGAAAGATGCCGAATGCCATTGAAAAAGGAGAATGCCTAAGATGTCCTATGGCACCGCATCTAAATTTATGATGACCTTTGTCCAGGAATATCTGGACGGAAAGCGTAGCCGCTTAGATTTTGATCTTGATTTCAACCATTACCTGATAAAGCACTATGCAAAAATGGAACGAGAAAATCCCGATCTTGCGGAATGCTTTAATTTTTACCTAGCAGAGGAAGGATTTGACCAAGCGGTGGGCCTGTCGGATGACCGGCACAGAAGGCTAATTCAAAAACAATTTAACAAATTCAAAGCGGCCCTGCATGATGGATTTTTCTAGGGGGAGAAAGTTATCCATATCCCCTTCATCCATTCCCGGGCGCTTTTTTTATATGTTAGCATACCCGTGGTGCTGAAAACAGGTGATGTAGGGTTTGACGCTTACAAAACTCTGATAATTTTTAAATACATCGGGAAAGAAATGATTCAATCCCCATAGACATTGCATCTCTTCTGCGGTTTCGTGCTATCGAAATTATCCAAAGTTAGGCAAGATCGATTTTAAATGTAAACCCAAGCTTCTGAGCAGCTTGGGTTTTTTACGGCCTAACTTCGGATAATTTGCTATGGATAATGCGAACCATAGTAAAAAGCATACGGCATTTTAATCTGAAGCAATATCTTTTATACATTTCAATAGTTTCTTTATATCTTCATGTAGTTCATTTGTCATTATTTCATCAATCAAACTTAGAATAAAATTTTCTCGATTAGGCGTATTCCTCTTTATTGCATTTATTCTTATTTCATCAAGAATATCTTTCCCACACAATATATCTCTCTTTGAAGAGTTCTTAATGTATTCTTCTGCTTCCTTACGAACTTCAGCTTCGTCTTTTTTTACCATTTCAATATCTTCAAAGTTTAGCCCCGTTTCTTCTTTCATCTTCTGCATTTTTTTGCGTTGAAGTTCTTTTTCAAATTCAATTGTTATATTGTATTTCATTTTAGAATAATATTTTAGTATTACGTCTTCAATTATTTTACTATCTATGTCAGCATTGTATTTTTTCTTCAGCACTCTAATCAATAACGAATCAACTAATAAATAGTTTTCAAATTCCTTCTTTTGCCATTCAACAACCTTAAAACCTTTTTTAATAAGTTTTTTAGCTTCACTCTTTTGATCTTGTGGAAACCTATAATCCCTATCAAAAATGGCAAGCTTTTGTACGCTTTCCCACTCAGATGGAATATATTTTTCTAAGCGATTGGTCAATACACCAGTTCTTCCATCAAAATCAATGAAGTTTATCATTTCATAATATTTACTTTTATTTATCCCTACGTTTTCACATAACCTTTTTATATATTTAACATCATCATCACCTTCAACTAAAATAATTCTTTTGCCAATTCCAATGCCCACTAGTTCTTCCGTTGTTGCACCTATCGTTCTAAACAATTCAATAATCTCATCCGTTTGGTTGATTCTACCCAAATTACCATCTTTCAATGATAATACTTGACTTGGTGATACGCAATTTATAATATCCTTAGAGTGAGTTGCTATTAATAATGTAACATTATACTTTTCTGCTAGTTCATTAAAGAAAAGTATTACATCTTTTTGGAGTTTTGCATTTAAATGTGCATCTGGTTCGTCTAGTAATATTAAAAAGGGTTCCCCTATTAATGTTTGTGCAACTACTTGAATAAATTGAAGTGTACCCATCCCCAAGCTAGATATATCTAATGAGTATCCTTTATTATTACTATCAACAGTTTCATATTTTACACTGATATATTCATCTAAATCCTCAATAAAATTAACCCTAAGATTTTTAACACCAAATATCCGATCTAAATTGTCTTTTAATATATCATATTTATTTTCTTTAATGGTACTTTCCTTTTTTTCTTCAGTTTTATTTTTATTACTGATTTCCAAATCCTCTTCATGTGAATTTTTATCTGAGTTTTTCAAATCAAGTAGTATATTTCTAAATAACATATTATAGTTTCCGGACTTCATTAAACTATTATATCTTCCTTTATATTTTCTTTCTTCGTTTAGCGTAACTGTAAAAAAAGTTGGAATTAAAGTTACTGATTTTTTTAAGAACTTGTTTATTTTTTCTTTACTTATTCCATTAGAACAAGACCTGAGCCTTACTGAGAAATATTCACCTACTATACGCATGTCTAATTCTATAAAGATTTCATTTTGAAATTCGAATTTAGCAAATTTTACACCTTTACTATGTTCACTGGGAAATGTATTTATATTAAATAATTCCTTAAAATTATCAATAATAAACGGAACATTTTCCATCCTAGTACCTTCAACATTTTCTTTGTCTGCCATCATGAATCCATTTTTATTAAATTTAATTTTCTTCTCATTAATTAGCCTATATAATGCTCTATATGCGAATAATATTCCTTGAATCAAAGATGTTTTACCAGCATTATTGGCTCCAACTAAAACTTGTAATGGGTAGTTAAATTCAATTTTTGCATTTTTAATACTTTTAAAATGTTCTATTTCCATAGCTTTTAATTGTAAATCCTCTTTACAGCTAATAAAGTTCTCAATTTCTAAATATCTTTTAACGCAACCTATTAATAATTGGAAATTTTCTTTAAAGTCCTCAAATCCATTAAATTGAAAAATTTTATATGGAGAATAATTTAATAATAATCGCCAATCGCTATCTAACAAATAGCCAATATCTTGAATTTTCTTCATATTGTTTTCTGTACGTCTAATTAATTCAACTTGGGTATAACAAGTATCATGTGTCGTATCACAAATTATTATTAGTTTGAATAATCCAATTCCTTTATAATATACCAATCTTCTTGTATCAACTTTATCATGTTTACCATTATAGTGATAAAACGCAGCATTAGTACCCAGTGTCAAGTCAAACTCTGATAAATAATTAAAAATTATTTCTATCCATTTATTATCCTTAAAAGCTGCATACGTAAATTCACACTCATTTTTCCATTTTTTGAATTGTTCTTGCATTATTTCTTATCCTCCAACTTCCAATTATAGATATATTCGCCATTACTAAAAAAGAAACAACATAATAAATCTAATAATAGAATTTTATCATCCCAGGTATGAAAATGTTTAAGAAATATGTCGAATAATATTAACGCAACTCTGTATAGTACCTATCCTAATAATAACGAATGACCTCCAATCTTTCTTAAGGATGGAGGTCATTCTAAATGTATAGATACATTTTATTTTATTTAATATGATTGGTTTTTAGTACCCGCTTTATTTGCTAGTATACAACTGGATTTTTTAGTATCGAGCTTTATTTTCCAACAACATGGCTCACGGCTATTTCTTGCACTCTTCCTTTTTCTATAACGATTAGTTGGTCACCCAAATACTCTGCTTCTTCCTCATCATGTGTTACTAAGACAAAGGGAACCTGCCAGCTTTTGTGCAGGTTTTTTAGTTCTTGCCTTAGGGCAAGCCTGGTGTTCCTATCTAAAGCACTTAAGGGTTCATCCAGCAGGAGCAGCTTAGGCCGGGTGGCCAAGGCCCTGGCCAGGGCCACCCTTTGTTTTTCACCGCCGGAGAGCTGCCGGGGGTAACGGTTTAGCAAATGGCCTACCCCAAAGGAATCAAGCAATTCCACTGGGTTTACTTCCAGATCCGTCCCTGCCCGGCGGCTCTTGGGACCGTATAGTACATTGTCTTTCACCGTCAGATGAGGAAAGAGGGCATAGTCTTGAAACAGGTAACCAATGTCCCTGTGACGGGTGGGCACATTAATATTCTGTTCTGCTGAAAAAACTAGCTTGTCGTCAATTTTTATACTGCCTGCGCTTGGCTTTAGTAACCCGGCCAAGCATTGTAAGACCGTTGTTTTCCCGGAGCCAGAAGGCCCTAAGAGCACCACAATTTCATTGGCTGCCTTTAGCTTTAGCTCCAGGTTGAAATGCCATAGGTTTTTGACCAAATTTACTTCTAACAAAGACCCACCCCTTAGTATGTCTGCCGCCTAGCCCAGCGGTTAACCCAGAAAATGACTAGAAAACTGAAAACCGTAACAATCGCCACAAGGGTTCTGGCAGTCGTGTTGTCCCCAGCATCCACAGCAAAGAAAATAGCCACGGGTATCGTTTGGGTCTGCCCTGGTATATTGCCCGCCACCATTAAGGTAGCACCAAATTCCCCCAAGGCCCTGGCAAAGGCTAACACCAGGCCGGCTAACAGCCCCGGCCAGGCCAAGGGCAGACTGATGGTAAAGAATATTCTAAGCTCACTGGCCCCTAAAGTTCTGGCCGCCTTCTCAAAGCTTATATCGACACTTTTAAAGGCTGCCTTGGCACTCTGATACATCAAGGGAAAGGACACCACCGTGGCTGCCAGCACAGCGGACCACCAGGTAAAAATAACGGTTATGCCAGCTTCAGCCAATGCTCGGCCCACCATGCCGTTTTTGCCTATCAGTATCAGCAAACCATAGCCAATCACCGAGGGGGGCAACACCAAGGGCAACGTTATGCATGATTCCACCAAATCTTTGCCAGCAAACTCACCCCTGGCCATGAACCTAGCCAGAGGCACCCCCAAGCAGGTAACAATAACTACCGCAATGATTGCCACCCGCAGTGAAATAATTACTGGCGACCAGTCGTTAAGTGCAAACATAGGACTTCCCTTTACTTTTTAGCTATTTTAAAACCGTATTTTTCAAATATCCCTTGGGCCTCAGCACTGGCCAGAAAATCTGCATAGGCTTCTACGGCCGCTTGCTGTTTCGTATCCTTGATGATGGCCATGGGATAGACAATGGGTTTGTGGGATGCAGCCGGAGCGGTTGCCACGATTTTACTCTCTTTCGCAATCAAAGCATCCGAGCGATAAACCAGTCCCGCATCAACATTGCCGGTCTCCACATAATTTAATACCTGACGGACATCCTTGGCCAAAACCAGTTTGGGTTGCAGCTTATCCCATAAATTAAGAGAGGTTAGTGCTTCCTGGGCATATTTCCCTGCCGGAACAGACTCGGGCGTACCAATACTAATCTTACCAATCTCTGCTCCAGCCAGGTCGGTAAAATCCTGGATGGTACTATCCTTGGGAGCTACCAGTACCAATTCATTCTCTAACAGGTCCTGCCGGGAATTTTCAATAATTAGACCCTTTGCGGCCAAGTCATCCATTTGTTTCTTCCCTGCCGAAATAAAAAGATCCACCGGTGCCCCTTCTTCTATTTGCTTTTGCAGAGTCCCGGAGGCGCCGAAGTTATAGGCAATTTTTACCTCGGGCTGCTGCTTGGTATAGAGCACTTTTAATTCTTCCGCCGCTTCCTTTAAGCTCGCCGCTGCGGAGACGGTAAGCTCAACCTGTTCAACCTTAGCCAGGCTTTTTTCTTTGGCAGAATCATTGACACAACCAGCTAAACCAAACACCATAACCAATAACAGACTAAGTAGAACCAGCATTTTTTTCATTATTTTATCCTCCCCTAATAAAATTAAAACCGCTGCCCAAGGCAACGGTTTTAATTCATTACTTTATTTACTTGTTCACCTTGCCCTTGCGGACAGGTGTCCTTTCGTGCCCGAGCTAAAGCCTGCCATAGCACAGCGGCCAAGCCTCGTGACTGAGCAATGAATCCATCACACAGTCCTATACATATATTTACAAGGATACTAATTTTTTGATTAAAGGTCAATACCTAAACAGGCATCATCCGGTATAGTTTGTTCATTACGGTTACTCGGTACTTCTCGTTGCTATAACTAATCAAATTCAAGCAGCCGTAATCCTGGCTAATCCGAAACATATTTTCTATTGGCATGCCCAATACATGACAGAGGATGAGGCGGTTTACTCCCGCATGACCAACAATGAGGATATTGCCTGTGGTGGTCCTTAATATCTCTGCAAGCTTAGCTAGGACCCGCTGGTTACACTGATTAAAGCTTTCTCCCCCCGGGGTACAGAAATTGGCAATATCCTTACCCCTTTGAATAAACTCAGAAGGAAACCTGCGGCGGATTTCTTCAAAATACCTGCCTTCCCATTCCCCCAGATGTATTTCCCGTAATTCTGGACAAACATTCGGTGCCAGCTTGTGTTTAGCTGCAATCATTTCCGCCGTTTGACGAGATCTTTGTAAATCACTGCAAAAGATTTGTCTGAAACGAACATAACTAAGTTCTTGTCCCAAACGTTTCACTTGGGTAAGGCCATCTGCACTCATGGGCAAATCAATTTGCCCGATGAACCTTTTTCCCCCTTTCGTTTCCAGGGCCCCATGCCTAATTAAATAGATATATCTTTGTTCCATCTTTTATACCCCTTAAGTTTCATATGATGTTTGCCAATGGAACGGTCAGCACCTTCTCTATCTCCTGCTCAATCCTTTGGGCCTGCTGCAATCTCCGGATTACTGTATTTAAGGCAGCGTCCTCCGAACCATACTTTTGCAGACTATCTCGAAATCTTCGGGCTAGGGAAACAGGTCGATCCTCTTGCACTAACTTATCCGCTAGATAAACAACGGAGGTTTCGTTGATGTTGTCCTCACCTAAACTGAGTTCCATATGCTGCAGCACGATTTCTGCCACCCTGGGGTAACCCAGTTGTTGCAACAGCTGGGAGCCTGCCTGGGCATGACCCTTTTGGCCCCTGGCAATGTCGTGCAATAGGGCCGCAGCCACAATTAAATCAAGGTCAAGCTGATAGTCTGCGGCATTTAATGTCCGGGCTATTTTTTCAGCCACCTGCGCCACTGCCAGGCAGTGCCGTATCACTTGGGGGGTTACCCCGGCGTTATTAAGAATTACGAAGCATTCATCCTTGGAGGGAAGGTCACTGGCCATCATTTTACAGATCCTTTGATAATCGTCTGGGGTATCCATATCCAACAGCACCCCCTGGTCGCTGACCGCAACGTCCTTAGCAGCAGACTCAAACTCTGCCAACAAAGCCCTTAGCCCCCCCTCCCCTGACCAAGCTGCAATATTATCTTGATAGCTGGCCGAAATAAGGGGCGGGTGACCTCGTTCACCCTTTAAACAGGGATAAACAATACCTGCTGACTGGGCCTGATAGGCAGCCACCAGTTTGGCCACGGTGGTTGCTTGAACCAAAGGAATATCCCCTGGCAATAAAAAGAAGGCTTGGGTAAAAGGTTTAAGTCTGCTCACCCCTGCCTGGACTGAGGAAAACATCCCCGAGGCATAGGCATCATTAAGGACAATATTAACCCCTAGGGACTGCAGCACCTGTATCAGTTCCTGAGCCCTGTGACCTACCACCACATGGATATCCAGAATCCCAGCTTCCTTGAAAGTAGACACGGATTTCTCAATGACGGTGGTCTCTGCCAAAGGTAATAAAGGCTTAAAGGAACCCATCCGGGAGGAAAAACCTGCCGCCAAAATAATTGCCGCAATATTTCTTACTTCTTCCATTAGCCTTGTGCCGCCCGAACCTGAATTAATTCTGCGACGATGCTGACAGCAATCTCCTCCGGTGTCTCTGCCTTGATCTCTAATCCGATGGGGGAATAAACCCTTTTGATATCCTCCTCGGTGAAGCCTTCCTCCCGCAGGGCACGGTAAGTGGCATTCCGCTTGCTCTTACTGCCAATCATACCGATATACCGAGCCTTGGTGCCTAAAGCTTGGGCCAGCACAGTTTTGTCAAAGGCATGTCCCCTGGTTACAATGACCAAGTAGCTATCCTGATCAATGGTCAAATCTTTCAGGCACTGTTCAAAGCCAGCCAAAACCACAACCTCATCGGCGGTGGTAAAACGCTGCCGGTTAGCAAACTCGGACCGATCATCCAGTACGATGGTTCTGAAGTCCACCAGGGACGTTAGGGCCGCAAGTTTCTGTGAAACGTGCCCTGCACCAAAAATATAAACCGTGCCGTAGGTACTAATGGGCTCCACCAGGAAGCTCTGACCTTCCAGGCTGATCACCTGTGGATATCTGGCAGCGGTTAGGTTGACAAAGTGACCTAACCATGCCGACGGCCCGTTAAAGGTTCCCCTAAGGGATTGATCCTCCCTAACCAAAAAGGAGAGATTATGCTCCCCTGGGCCGATGGCCAAGGGGGTTACTAAAACAGCCCTTTGCCGTTTTTCGATGGCTTCTACAAGCTCTTGATAGATTTGCCGCAAGGGACCGTATGCAGCATCCATATATTCCACCAGAACCTCTAATCTTCCGCCACAGATCATATCCATCTGGCCCGCTGCACCACCGGCAAGGTTGTATTCCCTGATAACTGCTTGCTTACTTGTAAATACCTCAGCTGCCAGCTTTTGTACCATGGCCTCCACCTGGCCTCCCCCGATGGTCCCCAGGAAAGAATGATCCGCTCGCATTATCATTTTAGCCCCGGCGGTACGGGGGGCCGAGCCGGATTGAGTTAAGATCGTGGCCTGGACAAAGCTTTCTCCCTGTTCCAAAAGTTTTAACATCTCTTGGTATAATTTTTTCACTGTGTTCCCCCTCATTTCCTCAGGTCATTGAGACACCGTTTGGCGGTACTGACCGCCATCTGGTCAGGCAAGATAGATAAGTGCAGTTCTAAACTCCCCTGGCTGATTGACCTTTCAATAACAGGCAGTTTTGTCAAAGCATTTTTAATCTCTGACAACCCACGGTCATCTACCCCGCCAACCATTTTTAGCCCAATGGCTAACCGATCCGTCCCCTCAAAACAAGTCAGGCTGGCTTCATAGTTAAGCAGTCCCGGCATACCGAATAGCACCTCATCAAGTTCCGCCATCGTCAAAGCCCCGCCTGCCAACTCACAGGCCCCTTTAACACGTCCTACCACCAAGCCCATGCTTCTTAGGCTGGTACCGCAGGGACAGGGTTCCGGCAAAAACCTCGCCCAATCACCGGTACGGTAACGGATCAGAGGCATGCCCTGTCTGGTTAGGGTGGTAAACACAATTTCCCCCATTTTACCATCCGGCACTAATTCACCGGAGATCGGATCAATCATTTCAAAATATAAGTCTGCTTCTCTCAGATGATAACCAGCTAAAGCAGCACACTCAACACCACCGCCAAGTCCCATTTCAGTCATCCCATAATGGTTGAATACTGGGCAACTCCAACTTTGCTCAAGTTCTCGTCTAATGGCTTGGGGTACATAATCCGTGCTTAACAGCACACTTTTTAAGCCAAGGGGGACTCTCCTGCCCCGCTCATCCCGGTATCTTGCCAGAGCCAGCACTTGGCTAGGTATGCCCACCAGAGAATTCACCTCCGCTGCCTGGATGATGGCCAGCGTTTGGGCCGGATCAGCAACCAAACCATGGGGTATGCCCTGGGCACCCAGTCTGGTTAAGGCCCTGGCCAACAAATCCCCCACACTGCCAGTAAGTTCCCCCGGTAAAAGGATCAGCACCCGATCCCCTGGCTCCACTAGGGTGGACATGCCAATGTGAAAAAAATCAATGGTTAATTCCTGATCCGCCTTGGTGAAGAATAATCTTTTGGGTGCTCCGGTGGTTCCCGAGCTCCGTAAGGTGACCACTCTGTTTATTTGATCCTGGGAAACACACAGGAAATGCAATGGGTTGCCCCGAATGTCCCCGGCCGTGGTAAAGGGCAGGTGTTTTACATCCGCCAGACTGGTTAGCTTGGGCCAACCGGCCAGTTTTTTACGATAAAAGGGGCTATGCTGAACGGCTACAGCAAGGGTCTGCTTAAGTTTATGCAGTTGATAATTTTGGATAAGCTCTCTGGTTAAAGCACTTCCCTTAACGCCTAGCTTGGTGGCAATCCAATGATGCAGCGGGGTTATTTGCATCTTTGTGTCACCTGTCGGTACAAGGCCTGACCCTGGCTGTCTGTTAGGTTATAAGCACAGAAGGGAATCAATTTATTTTCAGGGGACATCACATGAATGCAACAATCCCTCAATCTTTCTAAATCCAAATTCCAAGCGTCTTGAAAGGCCATACCGGAGATACTGAAGGTATGGGTCTTGGCTCTTTCAATAAAGGCATCCCAAAGGGCAAAGTTCCCAGCACTGGTATTTAGGGAAACGGTTTTGACTTGGGGTGCCGTCCAGTACTTAGCCACAAAGCTCCTGGCTTTGGCCGCACCCTCCTCGGCCCTTTCGGCGGTCCCGCAGCACCCTTCATGCTTCGTCCAGGACCTCAGTTCTCCATCGGGCATCAGTAAAAAATTGCCATGAAAGGAACAAAGGGCATTTTCACAGCCGGGTGGTTTAAAACTTTCTGTTTTAATCCTACCCCCGCTTTGCTGCTCTATTTGCCGAATGATCGCGGGAATCGTGATGCGGTCACAATCCGCCGGAGGTTCGGGGTAACGTCCAAAATAACTTACAGGCTGAAAATGAACGCCCCTGACGGTGGGTAAATAACTAAGGGCCAAGTCAATGATGGCTCCAATCTGCTGGCTATTTACCCCTGGCACCAGGGTGGGTACCAACACAACACCCAGGTTGCATTGGCGGCAGTGTTCAATGGCTGCCAGTTTTTGCTTAAATAGGTCCCTGCCCCGCAGGGTCTGATAAATGTCATCTGTGGTGCCGTCAAACTGTAGAAAAACCGATGCCAGGCCCGCCTGCTGGCACCTCTTGACAAAGGAAAGATCCTCCGCCAGACGCAGGCCATTGGTATTTAGCTGAATAAAGTTAAACCCCAGGGACTTGCCCAGGCTGATTATTTCCGGCAAATCGTCCCTTAGGGTCGGCTCGCCGCCAGATAGTTGTATATTATAAGGGCCTCCAGCTAAGAGGATCTGGTCAAACCAATCTTTAATTGTGGCTCGATCAGGGTCTGCGGCGGGGCTTGTACCGGCATCGGCAAAGCAGTAGTTGCAGCCCAAGTTACACCGTTGGGTGATCTCCAACAATACCGTGCAACTATGCTGCCTGTGGTCAGGGCAAAGGCCGCAGTCAAAGGGGCAGCCCTTGCTTACTTCGGTGAAGCAGACTTTGGGCTGGGAGGGTATTTTGGGCCTGGCCCAGCTTTGATAGGCAGGGTCACCTTGCCAAAGCAGTGTTTTAACCGGGCCATGCTCCGGGCAGTCCTTGACAAGATAAACCCGATCACCCTGCCTCAGTCTATGGGCCGGCAATCTCCTTAAACAATGGGGGCAAACACTTTCCGTGCTGCTTAAAATCAGGTCCTGTTCACTCATGACCTTACCTCGGTGAGCTCAATACCATGGGCTAAAAGAAGTTCCTTGACCTTTTCATAGACTTCGCTGACAATATTGCCGCATTTCATAGACACCAGCTTGTATTGCAATTCATCACCTAAAATATCACTGCAGTTATAGCCCCCATACTCAGACGTGTGCTTATCCTTAAACCAATCAACCAGTTCAGAAACCATTAAATCAAACTTCTCATGGGGCTGTTCTTCAGCCGTGCCTTTACCGGCATAAAGACCTAGTAAGCAGGCTCCTCCGGTTAAGGCCCCACAGGTCTCACCGGAAAATCCCAAACCACCTGCTAAACCCGCCATGGCCCTGATAAGATCCGGGTCACTTTTGCCTTGGGCCTCCAGCCCCAACTGCAATAAAATCTGGCTGCAGGAAAAACCCTGTTGGGCCAGTTCAAACATGCGAAACATCGCTTCTGACATGGTGCTAACCCCTCCCCGTTCAATCACAAAGGTGATCTACCTTCTGGGCAACTAGTAAATAGTAACCCGGTTTAGCTTTTTTAATGGCTGACTGGGCACAGGCACCGCCACAGGTCACCGGACCATACTGTTGCCAAAATTGATCCATTGACCCGTGGGTCATGATTAACTGGATCATCAGTTCTTTCAAAAGCTCAGAATGGTCTTCCCAAAGGATAATCCGGAAGCCGGCCGCCCTAAGCTTTGCTGCCAACTCCGTTTGTCCCATGGCGCCGGTTAGGCAACTGGCCAAAGGCAGATTTCGCAATTCTGCTGTGGCAGCAGGATTTTTAGCGTAAATATCCGATGCCATGAGGTAACCGCCGACCTTCAAAACCCGCCAGCACTCCCCCAGAGCCTGATCTAAATTATCCATGAGCGACAGGGTACACTCGGCAAAGACACCCCCCATCTCGCCATCCGAAACAGGCAGGCATTCACCCACGCCCTGCAATAAGGGTAAATCCGGTCTCCTTTGGCGACCATTTTGCAAAAGAACCTCTGAGGGATCAATGCCCAGGGCATTAAAATGGTATTTTTCTATCAAATATTCAACTGTCGCACCTGTGCCACAGCCAACGTCCAGGATTTTGGCCCCCGGTGCTAAGTTGCAAAACGCAATGGCCCGATCCGTTAGCCTAAAGCCACCGGGCCTAATGCTGGGGCCCGTGACCTGCCTTAGGGCAGTTCCTTCATAGATACTGCATACTTTTTTACTCGACACGATCTTCCTCCGGCTACTGAAACCTTATTTGTCCTCCAAAGCCTTTTCCACCTCTAGCATTTTGCCCCTGGCTAACTCTTCCGATATATAAACCAGGCCACATTTGGGGCACTTAAGCAACTGGACGGGAAATTTGCTATTTAGATAAGTGGCCTCCACCGGACCCAGTTTCATCTCCACATTGCATTTTAGACATTGGATCTGCTGGCTCATTCCTTCACTTCCTCAATAATCTCCATCCGATGGGAGTAGGTGTTATAAATCATAAAGCCATCCCCTTGGGGCAGGTACTCTACCCAGTAGGTTACACTGACCGGCCTAAAACGTGCCAGATAATGTCCGGTATTGCCATCTAACATTTTATTCCCTGTTCTTTCGGCATAATCAATGACCCTTTGGACATCCTCTACCAAGATCAAACGATTTTCCATCTGTTCCTGAATGTCCTCGGGAATCATTAATTTTATTTTTTCATAGGAATCTCTTTCTTCAGTCATCTTGTCTCCCCATCGGTTTTTTATTAGTTTGTTTTTCAACCTAACTCTGTTTTCCCGCCGCTGGGAATAGCCTGGGCCACGTTTAACAGGGGCCAGTGGATCTCCCTCACCATAAATCAAATCTAATAGATGATAGGTTTTTTTACCTTTGGCAGCAAAATTATCCCGGCAAATGGCACAGTAAACAAGATAATCTGCCTCACTCTCATCAATGCGTCTCTTGATCACTGCATCTGCCAGATCACGGTTGGCAAATTGCATCAGCCCGCCATAACCACAGCATTCCGTTTTATCCCGACTGGTGGGCAGTTCTTCAATTTGGCAGCCCAACTTCAAAATTATTTCCCTGACCTGCCCGTGCATCTGCCCTTCCCGTCGGGAGGTGCAAGCATCATGCACAGCCACTAAGGCTGGTCTTTGGGCCTGACTAACCTGGGGCAAACCATATTGGTGGTATAACTGCCACAGGGAAATAAGCTCCATCTCGGACAGATACTTTTTAAACATCTGGTGGCAGGTGGAACAAGCGAGAATTACCTTTGGTTTACCCAGCTCCTCCCACTGATCCTTCATTTTCTTAAGTTCCGCCTCAAATAATTCCTGACGTCCCGACCACTCCGCCGGTGCACCACAGCAGCGTAACATCAAGCCAACGCCGCCGTTAAGCTGTTTCATCAAATAATCATAGACCTTTTCCACGTGACCGGGGGCACAGGCACTGAGCTGACAGCCGGGGAAAAATAGATAACTGCTTGTTTGATAGCCCGGTTGGTGGCGGGTCAAAACACATTGCTCGCCGTTGCTAAACGCCATGTCCCGGAGGGGAAAATCGTGGGCCGATGGGGGCATTTTCCCTTTTTTAACCATCTCACCCCGGGCCTCTTGGCAAAGCTCACCCAAATTAAGCCCCTCCGGACAGACCGCTTCACAAAGGCCGCATAGGCTGCAGGAATTGATCAGGGTGTTGGCTTCCCGCCTGCCCATAACCATTTTTAAGTTGTGGTTAATTTGGCGGATATACTGCTTAGGATAACCCTTAAAATGAGCCAAATATTCGCAGGATTTGATACATTCCAGGCATTCACACTGCAGACATCGGCTGGCCTCCTGGCTAGCTTCCTCTTCATTATAGAAGTTGCTGTTATGCCCCAAAGGTACCACTGGCAGCGGCTTTACTCCTTGGGTGCTGGTAAAAAGTCTCGTCTCAAAGGGCCCCTCGTTGGCACGGACAGCCGTCAGGGAAACCCCTTGCAGAAAACGGTCAATGGATATGGCAGCTCTTCTGCCATCGGCCACCGAGCCAATGGGTGAATAGCTCCCGCCCCTGCCTAAGGTGCCGCCCGCAAAAACACCTTCCTGTACCGTGGCAAAGGTAAGGGGATCAATCATCAACTGACCCTGCTGATCCAAGGGCAGCTTAAACTCAGGTATCACAATACCTGTTCCCAGATATACGGCATCATAATCCTGACAAAGGGCGGCAAAAGAGATATCCCGACCTACGGTGGTATGCAGTTGCAGGACGACCCCTAATTTATCCAAAACAGCCAAATCATCGCTGATCATCTGCGGTGGTAATTCCTCTGCGCGAAACTCCTTCAGTCTGCCTCCCAAGCTGCTGCCGGTTTCAAATATGGTAACCGGATATCCCTTTTTGGCCAAGTCATGGGCAGCGGTTAAGCCGCTGAGCCCTGCTCCCACCACTGCCACCCTCTGTTCTTTACGTGACGGGGCGGTCACCTTAGCATCCGTTGCCGGAACCACCTGGACACAAGCCCTTTCCAACCTGGCTATGGCAAGGACCTCCCCCGCCTCCCCCCTTTTGCAAGCTTTCTGGCAGGGATGATCGCAAATACTGCCAATAATCCTTGGAAAGGGAACCGACTTGCTATAAATGTTAAATGCCTCAGTAAAACGCCCATCCTTTATGGCCGCCAGCATAGCCCTAACATCCACATGAACCGGACAGGCTGCGCTGCAAGCCGCCGGTTGATCCCTCGTGCATTTCCCTTCAAGTTCAACAATTCTCTTATGCTCCATTTTATCCCACCATTCCCTTATTTAGAAAAGCACCCTAAAACGAACTAAAAAGTACCGGCTTTAGTTCGTTTTAGGGAATAATCAATTCTTCAAACCAGAGTCACCTGTGATCTAGTAAGCAGGGTTTTTAATGGGACGCTTGACAATGGGAATTTCTTTACCCTGCAGTCCGGCCAGAACTTTCTCTGGCAATGCCGGAAGTTGGGTAATACGAACCCCACAGGCATTGTAAATAGCATTTCCAATGGCGGCATGGGGTGCAGTCAGGGGCAGTTCCCCAACACCGGAGGCACCATGGGGACCGGCTTTACGTGGGAAATTAACATAGATAATTTCCAGATCGTCCGGAACATCCTTTGGATAGGGCATACCACAGGCACGCATGGTGGTATGCTTCTTGAGATCCTCAAAGTTTTCGGTTAGGGCTAAGCCAATACCCTGGGCTAAGCCGCCATAGATCTGACCATCCACCACGGTTTTGTTGATAATTTCCCCTACGTCAGCAGCCAAGGTCATTTTGGTTACTTGAACCTTACCTGTTTTGGTATCCACCGCCACTTCAGCTAAGAAAACGCCATACATATAGAAAGCAAAGGGTTTACCTTGTCCATTTTCATCGCAAGCGGTGCAGTTTTCAGCTGCTGTACTCCATTGTCCAACATACTTAAGGGGGATATTGTTGGCCACTGCCTCATCATAGGTCAGGTAGGTTCCATCGGCCTTCTTCAGAGCATTGACCAATTGTTCGCAAGCATTCACAGCGGCATTGCCCACAACCACCTGGGAACGGCTGCCGCCGGCAGGGCCGCCAGCGGGGGCCACGTTCATATCATTCGTAACTAACTTAATCTGTTCCGGCTTAATGCCCATCTGACGCAATACTTCATGGGAGGTAGCCAACAGACCCATATCAGCACCCTGGCCATGATCCTGCCAGTTCGTGCTTACCTGTACTCTGCCATCCGCTAACAGCTCTGCCCAAACCTCAGACCCGTCTATACCGTCCAGGCCGCAGCCGTAAACACCCACGGATATACCAACACCATGTTTCTTCTCCGGCGTAGAGAGTTCCTTAGCCTTCTCCTTGGCTGCCTGGTACTTGGGCCGGATGGCCTCAATTAACGCCGTCAGAGAGTATACTTCCGGTTCATGACCCGAGGGGTTCGTGTCGCCGGGTCGGTAAGCATTAAGATAACGCAGCTCCAGCGGGTCCATACCCAGCTTCTCTGCCAGGATATCCATCAAAGTCTCGGAAGCAAAGAAGCTCTGGGGTGAACCATAACCACGGAAGGCAGAACCCCAGCCATGGTTGGTGCATACGGTGTAACCAGTACCGTTGATATTGGGAATATTATAGCCGGCGCCAATGAACTGGGCCCCACGCAGGGTCAGCAGGTCACCAAACTCAGAGTAGGGACCGTGATCCACTGCATAGTTGCTTTCTAGGGCAATAACCTTACCCTCTTTCGTAGCACCGAACTTCACGTCCATAAAGAAGGGAGACCTTTTGCCGGTGTAGGTAATTTGTTGATAGTAATTGAAGTTTAAGAAAACCGGCTTGCCGGTGGCCATGCAGGCAACACCCACCAACGCTTCAATGGTGGGACTGAACTTGTAACCAAAGGTCCCGCCCACGCCGGGGAACTGTGACAGAAATAGGTTTTTACCGGCCTCTAAACCAAGACCCTCGGCAATCATCGCTGCATGCAGGTCCAAACCGATACTCTTAGACAGTATCTGTAAATTTCCGTTTTCATCATAGTAGGCGGCAGCAACGTCTGGCTCCAGGGGCAAGTGGGGCTGACGACCAACAAACAGATCTTCCATGGAAACCACCACATCTGCCTGCTCCATCAGAGGTGCTGTGTCCTCGCCTTTAACAACCCTTTGTTTATAATAAACGTTGGGGGTGCCTGGGTGAATTTCAATGGCATCCGGCTCCATGGCAGCGGGAGCACTCATATAGGCAGGCAGTATTTCCAGCTCCACTTTAACCTTCTCCACCGCAGCCTGGGCATTGGCCTCTGTGTCAGCGCAAACAATGGCCAGGGCATCACCAAACTGGAAGACCTTTTCGTCACAGAGAATGGGCCGATCATAGCTGTCCCCTTTGTTGCTGGGGAAATTCAGACCATTGACGCGGTTTTTCCCCTGGACATCCTGATGGGTAACCACTTTATAAACACCGGGCATTTTTTCCGCTTCGGAGGTGTCGATGGATAAAATTTTGGCATGGGAAACCTGGGCTTGGACAAGTTTAAGCTGCAGGGTGCCAGCAGGCATCTCTAGGCCAAAATCAGAACCATATTCGATCGTGCCGGTAACCTTGGCCACTGCCGATGGGCGAGGATAATCGGTGCCTAGGATCTTACCATCAGCGGGCATCTTAAAGCCCAGCTCATCCACAGTGATTTCACCACGCATAAATTGGGCCGCTGCCATGACCGCGTCAACTAAGGGCTTATAACCCGTGCAGCGACAGACGTTATTATGTTTCTGGAACCAGTCACGAACCTCTTCCCTGGTGGGATTACTATTTTCGTCTAACAGTACTTTGGAGGAAACGATGAAACCAGGGGAACAATAGCCGCACTGGGCTGCACCGTATTTCACCCAAGCCAGTTGTAAGGCATGCAGGTTCGTTGGGGTACCGATACCTTCAATGGTAGTAATGATGGCGTCATCCGGGATACGCTTCATCCTGGTGGCACAGGCTAAGGTAACCTTACCGTTCATAATCACAGAGCAAGCTCCGCATTGGGCTTTACCACAGGCAACCTTGGTGCCTGTTAGATGCAATTGGCCACGTAGGACATCCACCAATAATGCTTCCGGTTCCACAAGCACAGTTGTGTAATTACCGTTAATATTTAACTTCTTTTTAATCAAATCGAGACACTCCTTTTTCGTCAATTAAATGCCTTTGCCAAAGCCACAGTCAGGATACCTACACTCCTTACAATTAACACAGAGACCACCATGACCCAAAGCAACAATATCTTTGCGGCTAATTTCCTCCCCCGCCAAAATGCGCGGCACCACCAGGTCAAATATACTGCTGCGGCTGTACATTACACAACCTGGCAAGCCCAATACAGGAATCTTTCCTATATAGGCCACCATAAACATGGCCCCTGGCAGTGTGGGTGCACCATAGGTAACAATACGTCCCCCGGCAGCCTTGATTCCGGCAGGAGTTAAGTCATCGGGGTCCACAGACATGCCCCCGGTAACGGTAATCATCTCAGCCCCCTCTCTTAGCAATTGATGGATTGCCTCAACAATCATATCGATACGATCAGACACAAATATCTGTCTGAAAACATTGCTCCCCAATGCTTCAATTTTTTGGCTCACCACCGGACCAAACTTATCCTGAATACGTCCGTGGTAGACCTCGCTGCCAGTGGTTACAACACCAACCTTGATGGATCGAAAGGGCTTAATCTCAACTAAGGGGTAATTGTTTTGACATATATTTTCAACATTATGAATTTTACTGTTGCTAATCACCAACGGAATAACCCTTGTGCCAGCTACCACTTTATCCTGAACCACTATTTGGTTGGTGTGTAAGGTGGCAAACATCACTTCCTCAATTTCATTAATCTGATACAGGGCCTCTGTATTTATCTTTAGCAAACCCATCTGATTGGCCACCAGATTGACCTTCCCTTCTTTGGGATCGGTTAAAGTAATCCCACTGCCGGCAGCAGCACTGGCAATTCTTCGGGCTGCATCATCCTCATGGAGCTGTTCCTGGTTAATTTCCCAAACATATAGGTTTTCTTTGCCAATATCCAGCAATTTGGGAATATCTTCTTTTTTCACCACATGCCCTTTTTTAAAGGCCCTGCCTTTAAATTTGCCTGGAATAATTTGCGTGATATCGTGGCAAAGAACCATGCCTACTGCTTCTTGTACCGGCACAACTTTCATAAATATCCCCCTTTAAACAAATATGGCACCAGGGTGCTGTAGAAAGGTCAACAACACCCTGGTGCCATATTTGTCCCAGGCGAGTGTACTCCTTTCCACACGGGAGGCTCAAAGGTTTCCCCTTAAACCCTAACGGCCTGGCTATCATAGCATCCGCCTTAGAACTACCAAGCTCGGAGTCTGCTTTTGAATTTTAAATTCCTTTATTATCAGAAAACTAAATCTAATTTTTGGGCTAATCCAGCAACTCTTTCGTGATTAATGTTATAAATAACCATCACATCATCTGCCAATTCTATTTTAAGCTTAATCGAATCATCATTAGCTGAATCAAACCCCATATAATATAACAAATTGGTATAGTTGCTTTTACTTGTAAATACCACTAGATCACCATTTGCATTAAGGCTATACTCAAATAAATAAAGCTTGCAATTATAATTGTTTTTTAGTCTGACCTTTTGTTCCGCCGTAAGCGGTTGTAAGGCCACCCCTTTGAGGTACTGATTTACGGTTTCCATGAACCTATGCATTGGTTACCTCCTCTGCCTGAACATACTAAAAGGCCAGGATCTCCGCAAAGAAGCAGGCAGACCCAGGCCTTAGCATAGCCAAGTATACCGTACTCCTTTCCACACGGGAGGCCTGCGGATTTCTCAGCAAACCCTCGACCGGGAGGTCATAGTCTAACCCTTAGACCCAACGGCTCGGAGACATTATCAAAAATACTATTGCAAAAATCGTACCGATACGAAATGTTCCCATTTGAAACAATTTATCTGGGATAGACAATCCTTTAGCTAGTTTGCTGTTCTAAAATGATCTGTTCTGTTCCGAAATGATCTTGTGCAAATATTTAAATTATATAGTTGTAATTCTATAACTTTTATTCAATTCCTTTATGTACGTTTGCATATTATCAAATATTACAACACGTTGTCGACATCACTCATTCTGTGGCTTTACTCCCATATGCATAGCCGCCACACCACCATCATAGGCTTTTACCTTTATATCTACCAGCCCCGCTCGACGAAACATTGTGGCAAGTTCTTCGCGACCTGGAAAATCCTTTGCTGATTCCTGCAGCCAAGAATAATGCCCATACTTCTTAGCTAATAATTTGCCTAACAGCGGCATTACATAACTGAAATAGGCATAATATACCTGTCTAAAACCAGGCATCGTTGGTTGAGATGTCTCTAAACAAACCACCTTACCGCCGGGCTTAGCGACCCTGCGCATTTCATTTAGCACCTGCATGTAGTCGGGAACATTGCGCAGTCCAAAACCAATGGTCACAAAGTCAAAACTATTATCTGCAAAGGGTAATTCCATGGCATTGCCCTGAACTAACCGGACATTGCTTAGACCCTTGGCACGCACCTTTTCCTGCCCTACTTTAAGCATATTCTCGCTAAAGTCCAGTCCATATACTTTCCCTGCAACGCCAACCTCTTCCCCTAAAAAAATAGCCCAATCAGCGGTACCACAGCAAACATCCAGGGCTTGCTGTCCCTTTTGCACATTCATTCTCTGCATGGTGTCTTTACGCCATGCTTTATGCCGCTTAAAGCTAATCACAGAATTCATCACATCATACTTACCAGCGATATCTTGAAAAACCCTGTGCACCCGTTCCTCTTTAGATTGCTTTGCCATAAAATACCTCTTTCATGCCTGGATTCTTGTTACTATTATAGCATTTTTAATGCTCAAAAAATCAAAGGGACTGACCAAAAGCACACTTGATGTAACTTTTTCGGCCAGCCCCTTTGTCTAATAATAACTTATAATGGATTCACAGAAAAATTGTTCCAAATAAACCTACCCCTAAGGTAAGATTAGTATATAACACATGAGGGGGAGATCTTGTTGCTACCGAATAGGATTGAGCTAGCTAACTTAATTGAAGGACTTTCTTTGGCAGTGGACCTAGCTGAGGGAAGGCCCTTGCAGCATTCCAAAGATGTGGCTTACCTGACCCTAAGCATTGGTAAGGCTGTGGGATTGCCTGCTCACCAAATGGACATTTTATATTTTGCAGGCCTACTCCATGACATAACCATTACCTCCCAGGAAGGTTTTTGCCCCCTTTGTGATACCGTGCGGCAATATGGCATGGAGCATTTAATACCTGTTCTTCTGGAAACAGATAACGTTATTCACACCAGTAGAGAGTTATGGGACTGCAGCGGTCCTCAGGGATGGTGTGCCCAGGAAATCCCCCTAAACTCACGCATACTAGCCTTGGCTGTGGCTATCGATAAGGTCGGAGAAAATAAGCAGGATTTCTGGAACTGGCGGGAACGTATTCAAGACTATCTGAAACATCCAGCCGAAATCCCCCATGATCCCGAACTTGTTAAATTAGTGAAGACTTTATTAAAGGATCGGAGGTTCACCTCAGGACTCTTTAACCTTAACAGAGATAAAGAGCTAGAGAAGTATCGACCTAGACATAGCATCCCGGTAAATAGCATTATGCTAGAGATTCTGGGTAAAGCCTTTGCCCTGTTTATAGACCAAAAAACTCCCTATACGGCGAACCATAGCTGGGATGTGGCAAAGGTTGCCCAAAGGATAGCCGACCATTTGGGGTTTGATGCCCAAACCAAAAGAAATATCCTGATAGCCAGTTTACTGCATGATCTGGGTAAAATAACGGTTCCTAATTCTATTCTTGAAAAGTCTGGACCTTTAACCCCTCAGGAGTTTGCCATCATTAAAAATCACCCTTATTACTCTGCTCTCATCTTAGACCGGATTCCCGAATTGAAGTTAATTAGCCTTTGGGCATCGGCACACCACGAAAGATTAGATGGCAGCGGCTACCATCGAGGAACTAAAGGTGACTCACTGCCCCCGGAAGCCAAGCTTATTGCCGTAGCCGATGTCTACGCTTCCCTGGCTGTGAACCGGCCATATCGAAAGTGCATGGAGCTAAGGGAACTTGTCAATACCATGAATAGTATGACTAAAAACAATCACTTAGATAGCAAATATGTCAATGTGATTCTTGAATTATTAACAGAACATCCCTGTGATTTACTTAAATAAAAGTAAGCACAGAAAAAAGCAGTACCAGTAGGAATTCCTTCGGCACTGCTTTACCCCGTTGGAAAAGAAAATGTATCACCTGTTGTTTCCATTTCTTACCGCCAAGTGTCTCCCTTCATTTTCATAGAATTGCCGCTTATCCAGATACATTCTTTGATCAGCCCGAGGTATGATTTCCCCTGCATTATTTACTTCCTCAGACAAACATATACCAATGCTCAGGTTAACACTAATCGGTTGCTCTTGCGTCGGAACCTGGTTTTGGGCCTTAATCCTTTGTTTAATTAACGCTAGGGTCTTTTCATCTACTTCGGGCAACAAAACTAAAAACTCGTCTCCGCCAAATCTAAAAACATAATCCGTCCGCCTAACACTTTTGCAAATTATATTTGCGGCATTCATTAGCAGCTTATCCCCCGCTTCATGGCCATGGTTATCATTTACATATTTAAGGGCGTTCACATCCAGCATAATGACGCCAAAGGGTTTGTTCCCAATAACCAGGTCACTCCACACCTGTTCAAAATACTTCCTATTATAAAGTCCTGTTAGGTTATCCGTAATCGCTGCTTTCCTAATTACTTTCAGCATCTTTTCTCTTTCTGTAACATTCCTCGTTATAATCATTACGCCTGTAATAAAATCGGGTATTTGGATTGGGCTATAGGTGTTTTCAATAAATCTACCCCTGATTTTAATGGTTCTGTGCCATTCTTTACCCTCTTTACAATGATTGATCTTATGTATAACTTTGTCGCGTAAATTAGGCGCATGACAATTCAAAACGGAAGCATCTTTTTTATCCCAGCCTAACAATTCCTCCGCCAACTTGTTACTCCAAACAACCTTTCCTTCCGTATCCACCAGTGTTAGGCCAACACGGATTTCTTCTAATATTTTTTCAATGACTTCAGTTGGAAAAATTCTTATCATATTGTCCTCCTGAAAATTACCTTATATAGAAATATAATCTAGAAAAACTTGGCTCGTTTATGCCCTTGGTGCGCCATACCCTAAAGGCATGAGAGTCTTATACGATCATCCTTAAAATTTGATACTTTTTGTTAGTATAATAAATCCAAGGTCATTTTACCAGTATTAACCATTAGATACCCAAAAAACACCCTCTATCATTAGAAATGTCTAGAGGGTGGTCAAAAAATACGGAATATATGAATTTAATGGCCATAATTAATGTGCTTTTTTCTGCTCTGGGGTACCTCATTAATCAAATCCCCCATACGACGCTTATAATTTATCACCTCCCGGGAATCACTTCCATATTGCTTAGTTAGATCTGCTAACCTCATTCTAGCAATTTCTTGTCTCAAATTAACGATGTTCTTCAATTTATGCACCTCCGTTTTGGCTTGAAAATAACAAATCAGGCAGTGGTATTACCTTTCTTTGTAATTATTTTAACAAGCTTGTCTAAAAATGTCGATAGCATAAACTACAACTTTGTTCTTTGTAACTATTTTTCACTTATGAAAACCCCACTTATTTAATGTACTGGTGCCCAACCAAAATGTCAGCTATAACCTCCGTAGGAATGATAAATTCTGGTGTCCCCATATAGCCCGGAGCTACCTCATATTTATTAAAGGAAATGACCAAATTGCCCACTTCATTAATATAGAAATTCTGATCCTTGGCTATTTTGTCAAAGGGTTCAAAAGACAATTCCCGACCCGGAAACTCAATCCAATAAATCTTATTCTCATCGGATTTCATTTGCTCACTCATCTGCTGCTTGATATTTTCACTGATAATAGCCACATAACGATCCTCCTTAAACAAACTGGGCAGTGTGATGAGGGTTTGTTTTTGTTTGTCAATGGTATCGTATTTAATGGTTGTGGATGAGGAGGCTGCGGTATTTACTACATAACGGGCCACAGCAAGGATTACTTCATTATCGGTTTTCACTTCATAGCCGCTATAGATACCGATATGACCGCCCCCGTTTTTCTTGATCTCCTCCATATCAGTCATAAATTGATCATATAGTTTCTTGTTTTCCAGCAAATATTTTTCATTTAAGCTATTTTCCAAATCCTTATTGGCCAACCCTTGAATTTGAGGCACACTAATATCCGCCTGAAAAGTATCCTCATTAATAATATAGTTGCTGAAAGTCAACACTTTGACGATATTGCCCACAAAGGGTACTTCTGCTACGGTTTTGGCAAAGGCTGGACTAACATTTAATACCGCAGTGAACAAAGCGACCGATGCCGCCAGGGAAGCAATAACCTTACCAACCCTTCTAAGCATGTTACGCTGGCGCCTGCTGCCATCCTTTAATGCTTTGTTAACTACAAAGTCCAACTCCTTAGGGATAGGAATATCCAGGTATTCCCTTTTCAGTTGCTCTAGGTTTTTATCCTTCACGCTAAGCCCTCCCTAACATCATCATTCATTTGCAGCCGCAATTTTTCCAGGGACTTATATAAACGGGTTTTAACTGTGTTTACATTTTCATTGAGGATATAGGCAATTTCTTCGATCTTCAAGTCTTCAAAATATCTTAACACTACAACACTTCGGTATTTGATCGGCAAAGCATCCAATGCCCTTTGCAGATCAATATTTTGATAATGATCAACGGAACCACCCTCAAGGGTTGCTAGGAGTTCTTCGTCCATCACCCCTACTCTTTTCCTTTTACGCAGAAAATCCAAGGCGGTATTTACCACGATGCGATAGAACCATGTTTTTATGTGGTCAGAATTTTTTAAAGTATCCTTTGCAGACAGGGCCTTATAGATGGACTCTTGCACGATATCCAAGGCATCTTCTGGATTTTTCACATAACTAAAGGCCAACCTATAGTGGTTCTCTTTATATTTGGTAACATATTCTGCTATTTGCTTTTCTAAGTTGTTTTTCATCCCCCTAAGCCTCTCCCTTAAGATCAGATACGTATCTTCTTTTGTATACACTTTATAGACGCCCGAAGTAGCTTAAAAAGTTTTAGACCTAGATAATAATTTTAAAAAAACCACCCCTCTGTCGGGACTGACAGGGGGTGGTTTTTGATTCTATTCTTAATTAAATTACTTCACCAATGTTACAGGTACCTCTACATTGGCCACAATCTTAGCACTAACACTGCCAAGAACCCAGCCAGTTAGCGGGGATAGTCCCCTTCTGCCCATGATAATCTTATCAAAGCCACCTTCATTGGCTTTGCTGATAATTACTTCTGCGGGATCACCTGTTTCCATAAGGGTATTTACGTTAATCCCTTCTTGTTCAAATAAAGCCTTCGCCTTTTCCATACTTCCTCTAAAATAATCTTTGCAAGCATTAATAGCTTCCATGGGATTGGCCAGATAATCCCGGGCAAAGGGTGCATCATTGCAAGCCACGGTTAAAATTGTGATATCCGATGAACGATGGCTTTTACCAATTTTTAAGGCGTAACGAACTGCATTCTGGGATGCTTCCGAACCATCAAAGGGTATTAATATTTTCATTTTATGCCCTCCCTTTTCTTTAATATCTTAAGACATGCCCAAGGTGTTATCTATAATTTATTTGATAGTTAATAAATTAGCAAGAAATTTGTAGGAAAAATGAAACTATTCCCCTAGGACAGCCTGCTTAAATTCTTCAATGCCTATTCTCTGAATAAATCTAGCTGTCCTCTCCATGTTTTTAGCATTTTCTTTATAATAATTGAGACACTTCTGGGCCAGTTCAACAACCTGGTCATCGGTCAAACCTTCTGCCAATACATCCCCAATACGGGGTCTACCTCCGGAATTACCCCCAAATATAAAGGTCCAACCGTTTCTCCTGCCAAAGACCCCAATATCCCTGACATAACCTTCACCACAGTTAAAGGGACAACCCGATACGCCAATTTTGGTTTTTGCCGGCAGCTCCAGGCCTACAAATAGTTTTTCTAGTCGAAGGCCAAGATTCAGTGAATCAAGAACACCATATTTACAGACCGTGTTACCGGGACATGCTTGTACATAATGTACGCACTTTCCCACTGCGGGACCTATTCCTATCTCTAAATCCTGCCATATCTCATCAACTACCTCGGGTTTCATGCCCACCAAGGCCATTCTTTGGGCAGAGGTAAGCTTGATAATGGGAATATCGTATTTTCGAGCCACCCCTGCAACCTTCTCTAAAAAATCAGGTGTGACTAAGCCCACCGGGGTACGCGGTACGATGGCATAGGTTTCTTTGTCTCTTTGAATAAAAGCTCCTTTGGGTGTATTCTGTTCTGCCATTTATGGAAACCTCCTAACAATTGTTAATAGGTGTTATTCGCGACAATTATTATTAATCCTTTTCTCCTTAACTAACGGATACTGAAATCTTTCTCCCAAAGGCATATTAATCTGATACTATTAAATAGAACACACATTGACGGGAGCGATACTAGATGGAGAACCCTACTGGACTGAAAAGCACCATTGGCTTACCCCAGGCAATAGCCTTGTATATCGGAGCGGTACTTGGCTCTGGTATACTGATTGTGCCTGGACTGGCGGCAGAGATTGCTGGTCCGGCATCCCTGCTGGCATGGGGGCTTATGATTTTACTCATATTACCACTGGCACTGACCATGGGATTACTATCGGCAAAATTTCCGAACGCTGGCGGTGTATCCCATTTTGTCACCCTGGCCTTTGGTACCAGGGCAGGAACCCTGGTTGGTTGGTTTTTTCTTATGTCTGTACTGGTTGGTGCTCCGGTTGCTGCATTAACAGGTGCTGGCTATATGACAACTGCCATGGGATGGAGTGAAGGTGCCAGAGTTTTACTGGCTGCTGGTATGCTTGCAGTTGGTCTATTGACCAACCTTATGGGTATGAGGTTAGCTGGTCGGGTACAAATTTTTGTTGTATTTGCCATTGTTGCTGTACTTGTACTGGCAATCACCGGGTCCGTGCCAAATATCGAGTCCGTCAATTTTACCCCTTTTATGCCCCATGGCTGGGTAAGTGTTGGACAAGCAGCGGCTATACTGTTCTGGTGCTTTGTCGGTTGGGAAGCAGTTTCTCACTTGTCTGAAGAATTTATCGACCCCCAAAGGGCAGCTATCAAGGGTGTAACCGTTGCCGCTATTATTGTAGGGGTGTTGTATTTTCTCACCGCCCTTGCTACGGTTGGCACACACAGTTACCATGCGGCTGGTTCCGATGCTTCCTTAGTATTAGTGATCAATAAGCTACTGGGGCCCTGGGGTGCTGTGGTGGCAGGACTAACCGGTGTATTCATCTGTACTGCTACAATTATTGCCTACACCGGAGCAACTTCTCGTCTTGCCTATGCCTTAGCCCGCCAGGGGGAAGCCCCCCGTTGGCTTGGCGTCTTATCTAAACAATATGGTACACCCATTGGTGGGATTGGCTTTCTTGCCCTATGCTTTCTGGCTGTGCTATCCCTATACGCCAGTGGGATGATTTCTTTGAAAACCCTAATTCAGTTTCCTAATGCAACTTTCATTCTGACATATCTAGGAGGTTGTCTGGCAGGAATCAGACTTTTAAAGGGAAACACCTGGGGAGTGGGTATTAGCTGGACATCTTTTCTTTTAACTGCTGTTATTTTTCCCTTTGCCGGGTGGGCCATCTTATTTCCGTTGTTTATTTTTGCTGTTTTCTGGGTCACCCGATTGGTCAGGGCTAAGAAAAGATGTGGCTGCGTTACATCCGGCAGCACCCATTGAAATGATTGTACGAAATATCAAAGGAATGTTTTTAATAAAAGGGCTCGTCGGCTCAATAGCCGGCGGGCCCTTTTTAGATCTTTATAGCTTCTGTTTATTACTTTGATAAGTCAGGGGAAAACCTATTGTCGGCATAATGACGATCTTTTTTATCTATATTTCCCTCCATCCAACCTATGCGGCAGTTTTCTCGATTATCAAAGACCGGGCAAAAAGGTTTAATATCCAAAAGAGGCGTTCCATCTAAGATATCAACATCACTAATATAAATCGTGTTTTTTTCAATTCGATCTAACTGAACGATTGATAATCCTATTTGATTAACCCTCCTGGGTGCCCTTGTGGCAAACAATCCCCGGTCCGTATTATCCAAGAAGGGCTTAACCTGTAAGGACCAACCCTCTGATAAATGAAAATGATATATCAGATATATGTGTGAGAAACCAGCTAAATCTTTTAATCCCGGTTCATACTCCGGACTTAGTTCTATGTAACCCTTTGATTTCCCAGCAAAAGCCGCTTGAATTGGTGTTCCTTTAGGGTTTTTATTGTCACTAAAAATTATTCCTATGGGTTTGTATAAAAATTCCATCATAAACACCTTCTTTATAAAAAACCTACTTTTTCTTTTAGTATACTATACTAGCATTCATCTACAAAAGTATTTTATTAAAACCTTGACAGCCCTATAGCATTGGTGTACTATTTATCTATAACACTAGAACATTGATACAGGGAGGAAATAGCAATGAGCGGTTGGTTAAATCTGCTTAAAAAAGAATACCGCATGACTAAAACATCTGCCTTTGTCTTGTTAGGTATGCTTATTATCGCAGGGTTGTGGGGAGTGTATTCAAATCGGGAACACTGGGGAATTATTTTTGCACCGGCATCACTGCTACTAATTTTTGCTGTATTTTACCCAGCCTTCTATATGCTAAAAAGTGTTCACAGTGAGTTAAAGCATACACCCCACCTTTGGCTCCATTGTCCCCAGCCCGCCTGGAAACTGTTATCAGCCAAATTAACAACTGCCGTAGCTGTAATGCTAGCTATCCTGGCGGTGGGTGCTGTCTTCGTTTATATTACGATATTAAATACCCATGAGCGGATCGGTATACCCGCAGGAGATTTAGCACTTCTTGCAACTGAAGTTGGTGCTTACCTAACTGTTATTGTAGTTGGAGCTAGTATCTATATGGCCGTCTGGGGTTCCCTGATAGCTATTGCAATTGCCAGCACCCGCAATGTACTAGGCCGCTATAACTGGTTAGCGGGAATTGGCACCTTCTTTGTAGCTACCTGGGGTATGGATGCACTGTATGAGTCATGGGTCTATCAAACACTTACCCAATGGGGCAGCTTAAAGATAAACATACTTTCATTAAGTAAGGTTTTGCCATCTACGGTAAATAATCACTTTGAAGGTATCAATGTTTATGCAGGTGAGATGCTTGGCATCCTTTTGGTAACTGTTATTGTATTTGCCCTCTCAGCCTGGCTGATTGACAACAAAGTTGAGGTGTAATCGATGGGTCAAGAATTTAATACCAACCAACCTATTTATCTACAGATTGTCCAACGCCTTTGTCGTCAGATTATCAGGGGTGAACTTGGGGCTGGTGATAAGCTGCCCTCGGTGCGGGAGTTAGCAGTACAAATGGGAGTAAACCCTAATACTGTGCAAAGGGTCTATAGTGAAATGGAAAAATTAAGGGTAGCTGAAACCAGGCGTGGTCTGGGTACCTTCATCACTGAAAAGGATGAACGACTTTGGCAACTCAGGGATGAATTGATGACGGAGCAAATCAATGGCTTTGTTGACGATATGAAAGAGATGGGCTTCACTGCCTCTGAGATCATCGACGGTGTCAGAAAAAATCTGGAAAATGTATAGGAGAGGTGTCTATATGCCTGAATGCATCGTTGAATTTAACAGTGTTAGCAAAAAATATGTTAGGCAAGTGGCTTTAGATAATGTTAGCCTTCAGTTTCCCCAAGGCAAGATCATTGGTCTGGTTGGACCTAATGGCAGCGGTAAATCAACTATCTTAAAATTGACCGCCGGGCTAGTCAGACCCAGCCGTGGTACCGTAAAGGTAAATGGTCAAGCGGCTCACCGTATGCTGGCCTCAGAAGTATCCTATCTCTCTGAATTAGATACCCTTTACCCCTTTTATACCACTTCGGAAACCATTGATTTTTATGCCGGGCAATTTGGAGATTTTGATAGGACAAAGGCCCAGGAACTGTTAACCTTTATGCAACTGGACCCTGGTAAAAAGGTAAAAGATTTATCCAAGGGAAATCGAGGGAGGTTAAAAATCCTCTTGTCACTGGCCAGAAGAGTTCCTCTTATTCTAATGGATGAACCCCTTTCAGGCCTGGACCCCTTGGTGCGGGATTCCATTATTCGGTCCTTAATATCCTATCTGGATTTGGAACAGCAAACCGTGATTATTACTACCCACGAAGTAACCGAAGTGGAGCCCATTCTGGACACTGTCGTGGCGGTTCAAAACGGCCAGATACGAGGCATTGCAGAGGTTGAAGATATTCGAATTAACCATGGCCAAAGCCTGGTGGAATGGATGAAAGAGATATATTAATTGGCCATGACCATCCATCACAAATCACGGATGAAAAAACAACGGGTCATGGACTTAAGGCCCCTGGCACAAGGCACTGCCCGCGGCTATCTTTAGCTACTATCTTGGTGACAAGAGGACACAGACTAATAAAAATGTTACCCCAAGTGTACGATTAACAGCCTTATGCTATAATGACAAATAAACATTGAAAGGTTAATTTTTTATTCTGGTAAAGTAAACTCTTACCATAAACTTTAACTATAAGGAGCGATTCATTTTGCAGGCAAGGGATTTTTGGGACATTATCAACAGAGACGACAAACCTTTTGTAGCTTTTACCGAAAAGCAACCCACTCTAACTTTTACGCAAGACATCCGGGAATACTCCACAGGACTTGAAACAGGTATGATGGCAAATCTAACACATGTGGCTGAAAAGCAAGACATGCTTCATATAGTTTGCGATTTGACCAACTTTGAGACATATAACAAAACCTTTGAACAACCAGTATATGAAGGAGAGCAGGGTAAGTTTGTTAGGTGGAGTGAGTCATTCTTCTACCCCGAGAACAAAATTGTGGAGTTTTTTATCGAAGCTAAAAATGAACTCCCCTTTGAAGTTAGCCAAGGCAATGAATTATATAAAGAATATGTAGAGAGTAATTCTGACCTTAATTATGTAAAGTGGCTAGAATCAGAAATCTTAAAACTAAGGTCTTCGGCTAAACATACTGAAAAGGAATGATTTGACAAAAATCAGACATCTAAACTATAGCGTAATTATGAACCAGGCCGAGGAAAATGCACTCTCATTAATAATGTAGAATAAAAGAAAAGGCCAGTAAGTTTATTGTCAGGGAACTGAAAAGTCATGGAGTTGAGGGCATTGTCCCTCCCACGGGGATATTTTATATGCCCATATATCTACATTCTTTTAAATATAAATCACGGGTGACCTAACCAAAATCAAAAAAGCTATCCACTTCTTGCTGAAGTGATAGCTTTTCTTACTTGCTATAACTATTTTTCATTGGCTGCTGTTTGGCTTTCTTCCCACAGCATCTCCATAATTTCTTTCTTAATTGCTGAGAACTCTGGGGAAACAGTGGCCCGATGATCCCGTGGTCTGGGGATAGGTACCTGAATCTGGGTCCTAATTCGCCCGGGTCGGCGGGACATAACATAAACATTCTCGGCAAGCAGCACCGCTTCATCAATATCGTGGGTGATAAATAATATGGTGGTACGCTCCTGTTCCCAAACCCTAAGCAACAATTCCTGCATAACCAGTCTGGTCTGGGCATCCAGGGCACCAAAGGGTTCGTCCATCAGCAACATTTCCGGTTTATTGGCTAACGCCCTGGCAATGGCCACCCGTTGTTTCATGCCACCGGACAGTTCTTTGGGAAGTGCACTGGCAAAACCGCCAAGACCCACTAAATCGATATAATGTCGGGCTATTTCCTGCCGCTCCTTGGGGTTTACCCCCTTGATCTTCAGTCCAAATTCCACATTTTGCTGCACAGTTAACCAGGGAAACAAGGTGTAAGATTGGAACACCATCCCCCGGTCGGCACCGGGTCCTTCAATGCTTTTGCCGTTCATGGCAATAACACCGCGGCTGGCTTGTTCCAAACCTGCCACAATATTTAATAAAGTAGACTTGCCGCAACCACTGGGTCCCACAATTACCGCCAGTTCATTTTCGGCAATCTTTAGATTGATATCCGACAGGGCCTCTACAACGCTGCCCCCAGTATCAAAGGTCTTCCCCACCTGCTCAACAATGAGCTTACTCATGCTTTACCACCTGCTTTCTCACTCCAGGGTACCACAACTTTGGTTAACCACTTGAAGAAAAGGTCGGTGGCCAAGCCCAACAGACCGATAATCAGCAATCCTGCAAACATACGATCCGTGGCCAAAAACCGTTGGGATTTTAATATCATATGACCAAGACCGGAGTTTGCCGCCACCAGCTCCGCCACCACCAGATAGGTCCAAGCCCAGCCTATGGTGATCCGCAAGCTGTCCATAATTCCGGGCAGTGAGGCTGGCATGAGAACAAGCCGATAAATCTGCCATCGATTGGCACCGAGAGTAGAGGCCGCTCTAAGTAAGTCCCGCTGTACATTGGCTACAACATCACTAACCATCAGTACCAGTTGAAAAAAGGTGCCAAGAAATATCACTATAAATTTTTGCAAATCGCCGATACCAAAATACAACAACGTTAAAGGCACCATCGCCACCACCGGCAAGTAGCGGGCAAATTCAATTAACGGGGTTAGCAGGGCCTCTGCCTTCTTTGAACTGGCCACTAGCAGCCCTAGGGGAACCGCTACTACCACGGCCATAAGCCATCCCACTACAACCCGGTAGGTACTGTCAAAGGTATAGCTCAACAAGATTCCTTCTTGATACATTTCCACAACAGCCTGTAATACTGATCCTGGAGGAGGTAAAAAGAGTTCTTTTACAAACCCGCTGTAACTGAGGACAAACCATAAAAGGAAAAGAAAGGTAAACGATGACAGAGTTAAGATACCATAACCCTTTCTATACACTTTAGATTTGCGTTCTTTATGCATTTACTTAGCAGCCTCGTTTACGTAAGTGTTATCGATTAATTGATCAAGATTTATTTGTTCAGTAATAATGCCTTTTTGTTGCCAAAACTTACCTGCCCGTTCAGCCAGTTGGTAAACGGTGTTATCACTCTCTTTGTTAAAGAAAGCAAGATTTTCCTCTTTGCCAAAGAAGGCTACACCTTTAGCCATATCGGCAATCTCTTCTTTCTTTAGGCCCAAGGCTTTGGCCATAATTTCGTTGCCTTCATCGGGATTCTGACGATAAAATTCAATGGCTTCAAACCAAGCCTTGGTTAGTCCAACTGCCGCCGCTGGATTCTCCTTCAAGAAATCCTGACGCATGGTAATAACATCAACGATGGTATGGGGATATTCCTTACTGTTTACCAACACATGTCCGCCTTCCCGCTGGGACGAGTTCGTTAACCAAGGTTCCCAGGAAATAGCCGCATCCAGTTTACCGGCCACAAAGGCTGCCCCGGCATCCCCGGCAGACATTTCTTGGATGGTCACATCCGCTTCTTTCAGGCCATTTTTCTCTAATACCGATAAGAAAAAGAAATAAGAGGTACTGGACTTATCCAAACCAATGGTGGCACCCTTCAGGTCTGCCACTGTGGTAATTTCTTTCTTGGCTATGATGCCATCCCCGCCCGCAGACTCGTCCATTGCTAGAATAAAGGTTTCTTCCGTACCTTTGGCAAAGTGAATAACTTCTCTATCAACAACATTACCTAGTGCTTGAATTTGTCCAGAAGCCAATGCCCCGGCATACTGGGATTCATCTTCAATTACTACCAATTCTGGATGAATGCCATACTTATCAAAAAATCCCTTTTCTTTAGCTATATATAAAGGGCCGTAACCCACCCAAGTGGCGTGGGCCAATTTAAACGACACTGGTTTGCTTTCTGATGCTTTGTTAGCACCCTCCTTACTTTCTTCCTTTTGGCCACCGCCGCAACCGGTTAATGCTACCGTTAATATCATTAGCAAGGTAACCAATAACGCAAAAGATTTTTTCACAATACCCGCCCCTTCCCAAATTATGACATTATTTTTAATTATACATAACTAATTCTACGTTAATAGTTCATTACCTGCTTATGTTAATGCTTTAATTTGTTAAATCGTTAGGGCGTAGCAATTTTTATAAATGGTCCCGCCTTTACTCTATATACTTGGATAATGTGATAAGGTATTATAAGTTATGGAAAAGTAAATAAATTTTGAAACTATTGGAGCATACAATGTGGTTTCTATATGCAATCTTAACCCTTTTGTGTTGGGGATTCTTTAATTTTTCCCTAAAAGTCTTTGCCGATAAAGAAAAATCACCCTATGTCAACATGGCCTCAATTTATCTGGTTGCCGGTAGTTTTATGTGTATCTACCTGCTTATTCGGAAAGAAACCTTTCAGCTTAGCCCCGAATTATTGCTATTCGGGATCTTTCTTGGTCTCTGTTCTGCTACGGGAAACTATTGCTTTACCAAAGCCTTTGAAACAGGAATTAGCAGCATTATTGCACCCGTTGTATCCAGTAACAGCATTATTGTCATTTTACTGGCTCTGCTCTTTTTAGGGGAGAGGGTAAATGTATTGCAAGGTATAGCCATATTGATGGCTTTTACCAGCATCCTGCTGCTCAACTATTCCCGCCAAAAAAATGAGTCAACTGAAGCAAGCTGGATGATTTATATGGCCTGGACCTTTCTAGCCTTTGGCGGCGTCAACACCATCATGAAACTTACTGTTTATTTTAATGAACCGCCCAATGTCGTATTAGCCATTGGATTTACCCTGGCCTTCTTCCTCTACCTAATTCTATGTGTCCGTAAAGAAGAACCACTTAAAGCAATCCTTTATAATAAAATTAATCTATTTGCCATCTTAAACCCTATTGGCATGATTCTTTATGGTTTAGCACTAAGAGATGGGTGGGCCAGTTTAGTCTGTCCCATCACCAGTTGTAACAGCATCATTACGGTAATCTTCGGTTTAACCATGTATAAAGAAAAATTAAATAACTATCAGTTATTTGCTATCGTGGGTGTATTTACATCGATAATTTTGTTAGGCCTGGAAGCGTGATTCGCAATAGCATCACTTACAAAATAACATTGCGGATTTTATGTTACAATTAATTAGGGCTTGCTGAACCAAACCTAATTTAAGTTAAAACACCATAATGTTTAGTTCACCAAAAGTCGGATTACACCGAAATAGCTGTTGCAGAACAAAGGACAAAAGGGTACGGAGCCGGTGCTCCAAGTTCATCACCAGGAACGGCAGACAGATCACGCTTTCGGCTGTCTCTTTCAGGCGTGCCATAATAGGCGCCAAGCCATAGCGTCGTTTACCTTCGCCGAATTTACCTTCAACAGCGTTACGTTCGCTGGCATCTTGCCGTTCTAAGCGTTTCAGCATATTCTGTTTCACTTTATTAACCAGTGGTCTTCCTAGCCATGGCCCACTGAGCCGTATGTTATATCTATAGGTATTAAAAAACTAGTATATCCTCTTAAGAAAAGATGAAATATGGGATATACTAGGGACAGATTTTTGCAGTATTGGATTTTACCATTAGCTTTTTCGAATGAGGGGTGATTTTAGTGTCTTCAACTAGGCATCAACAACCAAAATCTAAATTTCAGATTACAAAACAGTATATTAAAAAGGAGATAGATGAATACGGAGTAGAGTGGACCGATCTTATTGCAGAATATAGTGTAACTTTAAACCCTAAAAAATCGGTAAATAAATCATCTGAGGCAGTTACATTAGAAGAAAACCAAAAAACAGGTAGCTTATAAGCTAAGGTATATCACTAAATGATTTATTTAATATCTCCGACCTTCTTCTTGGTTAAGAACTCGATCGATTAGTACTGGTCAGCTGAAAACATTGCTGCTCTTGCACTCCAGGCCTATCTACTATGTAGTCCGCATGGGAGCTTATTTACATCGATAATTTTGTTAGGCCTGGAGGCGTAATTTGGACTGGCTAATGTTTCTTTAAAAGGGAAGTGCCTTAGTCAAGTCAATGACTAAAGCACTTCCTTTGTTTTATTTGGTTTTAAGTAAATCACGAATTTCTGTAAGCAATTGAATATCTGCCGGTGGTTCTGCTGGTGCAACAGGTGCTTCTGCCACAGGTTTCGTCTTGAATCTTTCTATCAAACGAATCATCAAAAATATCGCAAAGGCTACAATTAAAAAGTCCACTATATTCTGAATAAACTGTCCGTAATAAATAGCAATCTCAGGTGTATCCCCTTGTTGTTCCTCGATGACATATTTTAAATGCTTAAAATTCACCTTGCCAACGATTATACCAATAAGCGGCATTAAAACATCGTTTACCAATGAACTAACTATTTTACCAAAAGCACCGCCAATAATCACCGCAACTGCAAGATCTAAGACGTTTCCACGCATAATAAATTTTTTAAAATCTTCCAACATATTTAAATCACCACCCCGCTCTAAATATAATTGAAATTTAATCATATTTTATATTCTATAACTTTTCTTTTCACTTTACTATTTATTTTTCTTTACCTTAACAACACCCGCAAGGTTACATCCTTATGTGTGGGCACCAAACCTACAAAAAGCATAAAAAAGCACCGGATGTCGAATAACTCATATGTTGAATTACCATAACATGATAGCAATTCAACAAATCATTCATTCAACACCCGGCACCAATATAACATTCAATCGGGTAGGAGGCCCCCCATTACCTCTCAGGATATGTGTAAGGCGGATTTGCCTGCCTTACTCCCTACGGGCTTGGACCAGCTTTTCCAGCCGCTGGCTTAACTTACCCTTCCACGTCACTCCATCACTTAGAAACGGTATCTGATGGTATCGGGACTAGAAACGGGGACGGTTTTCTTGTCCTGAGACAAGAGAAGAACGAAATCGCTCCGCGATGGCTTTAGAAATAACCACCCCCGCGCATTGTGCCGGCGGGGGCATTCCATAATTAATTGGTAGTGGGCCTAAATTCTTTCTCTCTCTTCAAAATGAGTATGGAGCAGTTCGTGGGCCCTTTGGCCAAAGGGCTCTCCCAGATAATTCTTATAAAGCTCAAGAATCTCTTTATTCTCGTGGGATTTTCTTACTTTTTTCCTCCGATCCTCTTCAAATATGGCCTCCCTGCGTTTCTTAACAATTTCATCGTTACCATGGTGGTAGGGTTGTCCGCCGCCAGCAATACAACCGCCGGGGCAGGCCATAATTTCAATGGCATGGTAATCGGCTCTGCCATCCCTAATATCCTCCAAAATATGCCGTGCATTGCCCAAACCGCTGGCAATGCCGATTTTAAGTTCCTGATCACCTATTTTTACAGTGGCTCTGCGAACCCCATCCATGCCCCTAAGTTCCTCAAACTCGATCCTTTCCAAGGGTTCACCTGTCATCCATTCAGAGGCGGTTCGAAGGGCAGCTTCGATAACGCCCCCAGCAGTACCAAATATTACAGATGCGCCGGTGGTTTCCCCCAATGGACTGTCAAAATCACTATCCGGCAGCCGGTCAAATTCAATGCCTGCTTCCCTAATCATCGCACCCAGTTCACGGGTTGTAATAACAATATCTACATTATTATGTGCATCCTTGGTAAGTTCCGGCCTTTTTGCCTCTGCCTTTTTGGCAATACAGGGCATGACCGAAACCACCACAATATTATCCGGATCTAGGCCATTTTTTTCGGCATAGTAGGTTTTAACAATGGTACCGAGCATAATGTGTGGTGATTTGCAGGTAGAAGGAACATTGATCAACTCCGGAAATTGGTGCTCAATAAACTTAACCCAAGCCGGACAGCAATTGGTGAGGATTGGTAGTGTTTTATTGTTTTTTAGGCGATAAATAAGCTCCGAGGCTTCTTCCATGATGGTAAGGTCTGCGCCAAAATTGGTGTCAAATACCGCATCAAATTTCATCCGTTTGAGGGCAGAGACCATTTTACCAGTAACAATGGTTCCCGGTTCCATGCCAAAAAGTTCTCCTAGGGTTACACGGATTGCCGGAGCAGTTTGGACGATCACATACTTATCAGGATCATTGATGGCTTCCCAAACCTTGTCCGTATGATACACCTCGGTAAGGGCTGCTGTAGGACAAACCTGTACGCATTGGCCGCAGTAGGTGCAGGAAGACTCCACCATGGGGATGTTGGCAAAGGGTCCCACAAAGGTATTAAAACCACGTCCGATGCCAGAAAGAATGCCACAGGTCTGCACCTCATTGCAGGCAGTCTCGCAGCGCCGGCAAAAAATACATTTGTTAGCGTCCTTCACGATAGCATCACTGGACATATCCTTGGGATAGTCCATCCTTTCACCTTCCCAACGGATCTCCCTTATATTGAGTTCCTCTGCCAGGGCTTGTAGTTCACACTCCAGGTTTTTGGGGCAGGTAAAGCATTCATTGGGATGATTTGATAAGAGCAGTTCCACTGCCATCCTTCTGGCTGTGATCGCCCTGATCGTATCGGTCCGTACCACCATTCCCTCCTCAGCTTTGGTAACGCAGGAGGGTACCAGCTTATTTCGGTTGTTTTTGGCATCTACCAGTTCCACCATACATACTCTACAGGAAGCTGTTTTATTGTATAATTGAAAATCGTGCAAGTCCAAATGACACAGAGTGGGGATTTTGACCCCTGCTTCATGGGCTGCCTCTAGGACAGTTATTCCTTCAGGGACAGTCAATTCCTGGTCATTGATCAGGATATGTATGTTTTTTCTATCTTCATGATGATTACCCGAAATTTTGGACACCTCCCCTTTACGATTTTAAGCCAATTTTGTTTTTCGGGACATACTTCCCCTCACCCTGTGGATGGTCTATATCCTGGACAAAGGCCAAATATTCATGCCAAAAATGTTTCATGGTACTGATCACCGGGTTGGGGGCTGATTGACAGAGTCCACACAGGGAACTATCCTTTACCATGTAGGCCAATTGCTTTAAGGCATCCAAGTCGGCCACCGTAGCCTTGCCGGAAGTTATCTTTTGCAGCATTTCAAAGAGCCTCTTGGTGCCTATGCGACCTGGCACGCACCTGCCGCAAGCCTCATCCATGGTAAACTCAAGATAGAACTTAGCGATGTTGACCATATTATCATCTTCGTCCATGACAATCATGCCGCCGGAACCCATCATGGAGCCTATCTCTAAAAGGTGATCATAATCAATGGGTGTATCCAGTGCCTCCTCTGTAATTACTCCACCAGAGGGGCCTCCGGTCTGCACAGCCTTAAAGCTTTTGCCATGAGGAATACCTTCCCCAATGTCAAAAATAATTTCACGGAAGGTAGTTCCCATGGGAACCTCTACCAAGCCCACATTATTTATCTTACCAGCTAGGGCAAAGACCTTGGTACCCTTACTGCTCTCCGACCCGATTGCTGCAAACCACTCTGCCCCCTTGGACATAATCGCCGGAATATTAGCAAAGGTCTCCACATTGTTTACACAGGTCGGATGTCCCCAATAACCCTCTTCAGCCGGGTAGGGCGGTTTGTAATTGGGTTCGCCCCTTTTACCTTCGCAGGAATTAATTAAAGCGGTTTCTTCCCCACAGACAAAGGCCCCAGCCCCGTATTTTAAACGAATATCAAAATCAAAGTTTGTGCCAAAAATTTCTTTACCCAACAGGCCCATTTCCCTGGCCTGCTGCATGGCTGTGTTCAAGCGGGAAATTGCCAGAGGGTATTCAGCCCGTATGTAGATAATCCCCTTAGCCGCTCCGATGGCATAGGCACCAATGGCCATGGCCTCAATTACACTGTGGGGATCCCCTTCCAGGATGCTTCGATCCATGAAAGCACCAGGATCTCCTTCATCTGCATTACAGATGATGAACTTCTCTGGAGCCTCTTGTTTCTTGGTAATCTCCCATTTCAAACCAGTGGGGAAGCCTCCGCCACCCCGCCCCCGCAGGCCGGATTTTTTTATGGTTTCAATGACTTCATCCTTGGACATTTGGGTCAGTGCTTTAGCTAAGGCTTGATAGCCATCTAAGGCTATATATTCATAAATATCCTCCGGATTGATCAAGCCGCAGTTTCTCAGGGCAATGCGAAGCTGCTTTTTATAGAAGGTCATCTCCTCCTGGGTGTGTACCTTTTCCTTCTGCTGGGGATCTTCATACAGAAGCTTCTCCACTACTTTGCCCTTGATAATATGCTCATCTACAATACTCTTTACATCCTTTAATCCTACACGGACATAAAATACATTATCCGGCTCAATTTTTACGATGGGTCCTTGTTCACAAAAGCCAAAACAGCCTGTCCGAATCACCTTAACCTGCTCTGCCATCCCCCGGGATTTTAAAAGGTTATTCAGTAAAGTTATAATTTTATCACTATCATTGGCCAGGCACCCTGTACCGCCACAGACTAAAATATTTTTCTCGGTTGCTGTATTATCCCGGTGAAGTCTGAGGGCGACTTGACCCACCGATTTTTGCTTTAGTTTAATTAACTCCTCCAGGGATTTTATCTGCATGCTATTGCTCCCTCCCGGCGATAGGCATTAATGATATAGTCAACATCCTCTACCTTAACTCTGCCGTAAACCTTGCCATCCACCATGACCACCGGCGCCAAACCGCAAGCACCGATACAGCGGACATCTTTAATCGTAAAAAGTCCGTCCTCTGTGGTCTCATTGGACTCAATACCCAGCCTTTCTTTAAAGGCTGCAATGATTTTATCTGCTCCCCGCACAAAGCAGGCAGTTCCCATACAAACACTGATCGTGTGTTTGCCACTGGGCTTTGTACTAAAGTAAGAATAAAAGCTTACTACGCCATAAACCTCCGCACCAGGTATACCCAGTTTGCGTGCAATAAAGAGCTGTACATCCCTTGGCAGATAACCGAAAATATGCTGTGCTTTGTGGAGGATTTCTATTAAAGCACCTTTGGTCGTCTCAAGACTATTTATAAAGGCTTCCAGTTCATCATATTTCTCCTGCGCAAATTCTTCTCCCAGGGAACTCATCACATCAATTTCTTGAGACTTCGTCATGAATATCACCAACTTTTCCAGTTTGTTAGAAAAACGTATTTCCTATATCGTTCCAAGGAAGTTCCGTTACAATACACACCTACTAGTCATCTCCTGCAGGCCATGCACAAAACGCAAAAAAGCCGCCACCCGAAGGTGAGGCTTTTTAAAAGAGAGGAATAACGTTTACAGGTATATGTCGATATAATAATTTTATCACATTGAATTTGTCGTTATCTATAGGAAGTAATAACCATTTATACTATACTTTTGTCCTATGACTTCTGACCCGTCATCGACCCAACGATAATGTTACAAAATTAATATAACAAAACCCTACAGTTATTGCAACTGTAGGGTTTTAAAAATACTCTGGCAACGACCTACTCTCCCAGGAGCGTGAGCTCCAAGTACCATCGGCCCTGAAGGGCTTAACTGCTGTGTTCGGGATGGGAACAGGTGTACCCCCTCCGGTATCGCCACCAGAAA
>NZ_CEVWQM010000032.1:0-40796 GCF_982386235.1 Desulfotomaculum sp.
CCTCGCAGGAGAAAACGTCGAAAACCCATGTCCTGTTTCAGTACGCCAAAAGCACCCTCGACCTGGATGGAGCGATTGATCCGCAAGAGAATGCCTTCGTCAGTATTGATGCGGGTCTCCATTTCGCTGCGCTGTCTCTGAAAGTTCTTGGAGACATAAAGGTTCTTACTCCGTTCTTCCAGGGGTGTTTTGCTTGCTCCTTTGATGCACTTGGCTTTGTGAGGGCAGCCGTCACAGTGAGCACAGGAATACACGGTGGTCAGGATCGGATATCCGTTCTTGGACTTGCTTTTCTTTTCATAGGCCACCTGGATTCTCTGACCTGCATGGCAGATGTAGGCGTCATTATCAACATCGTAAGGCATATTCTCCCGCTTGCCGATGTCGCTTTTGTATTTCTTGGTCTTGGCCCGGTTATGGTTGGCTGGTTTGATAAAGGCTAGCTGTCCGTTCTCCTCGCACCAGGTATAGTTTTCTTCGCTCTCGAAGCCTGCGTCTGCTACTGGTTTGGTGTAGCCAAGGGGAAGAAGCTTTTCCATTATCGGGATGAAGGTGTTTGTATCACTGCGTTCCTGGGAGATTATCGCACTTACGATGTATTCGGCGTCTACTGCCAGGGTGAGATTGTAGCCCGGTTTCAATTGGCCGTTTTTCATGTGGTCTTCTTTCATTCGCATGAAGGTGGCATCTCGGTCTGTTTTGGAAAAGCTGTTCCTCTCACCCAAACTGTGGTTGTAGTCGTCATATTTTTTCTGACGGACAAGGTAGCCCTCTACCATTTCAATCGCTTTCTGTAAGGGGGATTTTCGTTTGCCTTTTCCACGGACGAATTCTTCTTCACCTTTTAGGGCATATAGCTTTTTCCGCAGTTTCTTGAGGTCTTTGGCCCGGATTTTTTCTCCTACATAGAGACGTATACCCATTTGGTTCGCCAGTTTTGGCAGTTCTGTTTTCATTTTATCTTGCATTTTGGCTTCGTTTTTTTGAGTGGTTTTTTTCCACACAAAGCTATATCGGTTTGCGTTGGCTTCCAGCTTTGTTCCATCAATAAAAACACTGCATAATGACAGTTCCCCTGCTTGGGCCAAAAGTTCTATCAGTTGGGAGAACATATCCTCCACGATTCCCGTCAGCCGTTCGCTCCGAAAGCGGGCGATGGTGGCATGATCGGGTGCCGGAGACCGGCCTAGCAGGTACATGAAGTTAATGTCTCGCTGACAGGCCTGTTCCAGTTTTCGGCTGGAATAGATGCCGTTCATGTATCCATAAACGATGATTTTAAAGAGACTTTCCGGTGACCGCTCGATTCTCCCCAGACGGGAGTACGCCGCATGCAATTTCCGATAATCAATCCTTTCCAACACGGCATTGAGTAGTCTCACTGAATCGTCCTCCGGGATCATTTCTCCTATATCCATCGGAATTACCAGTTGATATACATTCCCGGTTAATGTATAATTTGGCTGTAAAGTTTTGTTCACAACTATATTTTACAACAAAAGACGGCTTCTGGCATCTGCCAGTCGCCGTCTTTTGTTGTTTTCCAGGCTGGCTTACTGCGACACTCCCTTTATCCATTAGCCTAAGGTTTCTGAGGTTATTTTCATCTGCATTAGTAAGCCTAAATAGTCATAGCCACCCGCCTTTGAACAGGTACCGGACATATTAAAACCGCCAAAGGGATGAACCCCAACCAGTGCTCCGGTACATTTTCTATTAAAATACAGGTTGCCAACATTAAATTCTTCCTTAGCCTGGGCAATGTTTTCTCTGTTTCTGCTATATAAGGAACCGGTTAAGCCATACTCTGTATTGTTAACAACAGCCAATGCTTCAGCAAAATCCTTTACCTTGATCAAGGCCAAGACCGGCCCAAAGATTTCTTCTAAGGAAATTCTGGCTGTGGGTGCTATATCCTTAAAGATGGTGGGCCTAACAAACCAACCCTGATTGCCAAATCTTTCGCCCCCCAATACCAGGGTGCCTTCTGTTTTTCCAATTTCGATGTACTCTAAAATTTTCTCCATGGCCCTCTTTTCAATGACCGGCCCGGTAGAAAAGTTTTCTTCCGGCAAGCCCATGGCCAATTTTGAGGCCAGTGCCAGAACCTTTTCGATTACTTCCTCATAGACACTTTCCACAACAATGGCCCTGGAACATGCCGAACACTTTTGACCCTGGAAACCAAAGGCCGAAGCAACAATTCCCTGGGCTGCTTTATCGAGGTCTGCTGTCTCATCCACAATAATGGAATCTTTACCGCCCATTTCAGCGGCTACTCGCTTAATCCATTTTTGACCTGGGGCAACCTTAGCAGCTAATTCGCTGATCCTAAGCCCTACTTCCTTAGAGCCGGTAAAGTTGATAAAACGAGTTAATTTATGGGAAACCAAGTAATCACCAATGGCTCCGCCAGAGCCAGGCAGATAGTTTACCACTCCACTGGGTAAACCAACCTCCTGCAGCAGTTCCATGAATTTAGCAGCGATAACCGGTGTAGCACTGGCTGGTTTAAGAACAACGGTATTACCGGTTACCACCGATGCCACTGTCATACCCGCCATAATGGCCAGGGGAAAGTTCCAAGGTGGGATAACAACCCCTACCCCCAGGGGAACATATTTCATTTTGTTATACTCACCGTTTACTGGAATCAACTCTGGAGGATTGGCATAGCGCAACATTTCATGGGCATAAAAATTCATAAAATCAATGGCCTCTGCGGTGTCTGCATCCGCCTCAGCCCAGTTTTTACCCGATTCTAAAATTAACCAGGCGGAAAAATAATGCTTTCTTTGTCTCATCCGTTCAGCCGCTTTAAATAAATAGATGGCCCGTTCTTCGGCTTCTACCTTAGACCAACTTTTAAAGGTAGCATAAGCAGTTTCGATGGCCTGTTCAGCCTGAGCCAAGTTTGCCTTGGCCACTTTACCGATAATTTCATTTTCATTGGCCGGATTAGTGGAAATAATTAGATCATCGTTATAAATTGTTTCTTCTCCAATATATAAGGGATATGTTTTCCCCAATTCCTGGCGCACTTGGGCGATGGCAGACTTAATCGCTTCTGCATTTTCAGGCAAGGCAAAATTTGTAAAGGGTTCATTCGCAAAGTTTTTCATAAGCTCCTCCTTCAATATGTGTTCATTCCATGAATCTCAGTGGTGCTATACCACGGAGGGTTCAACAAATAGTTCTCCCCGCTCAAAGCGGGAGAAATCAAACATACCAATGGGGAAACTGGTTTCTTCCCCTAGAATGTGTTCGGCCATTAATTTTCCTGTCATGGGGGCAATCATAAAACCATGACCGGAGAAACCAGCGGCCAAGTGAAAACCTTCAACACCAGGCACACTGCCTAAAATTTGTTGACGATCCGGTGTCAAATCATATTGGCCGGCCCATTGCCGAACTACCCTTAAATTTGCCAGTGGTGGCAATAGGAAGGTGGCCTTAGCCGCCATTTCATGGAGGAACTGCCAACTGCCATTATCATTGTAATCCTTCGGTTCGTTAGGATCACCAAGGCCCATCACAAAACCCCCATGGGGTACCTGTTGGCAGTAAAGTCCATGGTAAAAACTCATCACCATGGGGCCCTGCAGCGGTTCCACTGGTTCTGTGACCAGAATTTGGTGTCGCTCCGGGGTAATGGGTACATCAATGCCGATGGTTTGTGAAAGTTCCCGGGAATAGGAACCAGCACATAAAATAACCACGGATGACTCAATGGTTCCTTTATTTGTCTTAACTCCCTTGATTTTCCCTTCGTGAGCTAATAATCCAGTAACTTCCGTGTAGGTTAATATTTCAACCCCTAACCTTTGGGCTGCCTTGGCATAGGCATCCGTGGTTTTGAAGGGATTACAGTGGCCATCTTTACCACAGAAGGTAGCACCCAACAAGCCCTGGGTATTTAGGTGTGGTACAATTTCCTTCGCCTCTTCAGGCGTAACCCAACGGGAGGGAATGCCCAATTGATGTTGAACACCAAGATTTTTATGAAATTGTTCAACCATTTTTTCTGTGTAGGCTAATAACAAGTAGCCGCTTTGTTTAAATTCGATACTTCCATCATAACGAAGTTCCTCTTCCAGGTTTTCAAACATTTCAATACTGTTCTTCGCCAACATACAGTTGGTCTCAGTACCAAATTGCATCCTCACGCCGGCACCACAACGACCGGTGGCACCGCTGGTAAGGTATTTTCTTTCAATTAATACGATATCCTTGGCACCTTTCTTGGCCAGATGATAGGCAATGGAGCAGCCAATAACGCCGCCGCCAACAATAACATAATTTGCGGTTTTATTCATGCACGGTACCTCCTGCGAGAACCCCCATTTTTACGGCGGTGGTTGGTTGGCGGAATACGGTTAGAGGAATGTCCTCCACAGACAGTCCCGTTGCTTTAGCCAGTTCGTGAACAATTAAAGGGGTGCAGGTTCTACCCTGACAGGGTCCCATGCCAACACGCAATAACCTTTTCAGTTGTTCTAAATCGGTGATTCCCTTTTGAATATAGGCACGCACCTCTTCTACGGTGATGTCCTCACAACGACAGATTAGAGTCATATCCTGACCGTTATTTTGACACATTTACTGCACCCCCTTAACTTTAAAATGCCGAACTTCCATCATTATGTCCTTAGGCACAGCTAACCATACGATTGCTGTCCGGTCCTGAATTTTAGGATTTTGCACCAGAACCACCTTGGCATCCCCGATGGCCTGGCCAGCCCGATTAATGGCTGTGACGATTTCATTTACTTCAGGGATCGGTAAAAATTCATAGGGTATTTTGACCACGGCCTCGGTTTCCGAATAAGTAGCATCTACAACAAAAATTGCCAGGCCAGGGCAACGACTCATGCAGGTACCGCAACCGTTGCATTGGTCAAATAATATTTGAGGTCGCTCATTGATATCTGTAAACTCTTTGATTGCTCCCCGCTTACAACTATGGTAACAGGGATCACAGGGTATATTTTGAAAGCATTCAGCTATGGCCACTGGACCTTGGGCCAAGCGTTCCTGCGGGGGTAAGACCTGGGCCACATCTTCCGCTGTGGCAATACCATCCTTGGGCAGCATGGAACATCACTCCTACCATTTTATCATTAAAGAGATACCCGGGCTAATCCACTGCGGATTTTTTCACCCACTGAACCGGAACGCAAACCAGCCAGTTGTTTCAGGAAGTTAATTTTGTCTAACTTCAAGGCTTCATTGCCATAACCAAGACTTTCAGCGGCATTTAAGCCGGCCAAGGCACCTTCCATCATGGCCGCGGAGGCTTCTTCAATACCTGACACGTCACCAGCCACATAAATACCAGGCACGGAGGTTTCCAATTGCTCATTACGCAAAGGGACATTGCCACCCAATGCTGGGACATAGACCATCCTGCAGCCAGCTTGCCAGAGCAATTCCGTCATAGGGGTTAGTCCCACTGATAAGCATATAACATCCGCATCGATGTCCTTTTCTGTGCCAGCCATGGGTTGCCAATTTTCATCAATTTGAGCAACCTTTGCACCACAGACTTCCCTTTCACCGTAGGCTTTTAAAATGGTATGACTAGTTAGGATGGGGATACCTGCTCGCACCACCTTTGCTGCATGTACCCAATAGGCACCAATCTTTGGCGCACCTTCAATAATGGCGGCTACTTCAATGCCTGCCTGAAGCAATTGATAACTTACGATAACGCCAATATTGCCTGCTCCAACCATAAGAACTCGATGACCAGGTTTTACGCCAAAAACATTGACCAGGGTTTGCACCGCTCCGGCACCATATACCCCTGGCAAATCGTTATTGGGAAAGAGCAAGGTCTTTTCTGCCCCACCCGTGGCGATGATGAGTTTTTTAGGTTTAATGGCAATTATTTTATGATGTTGTTCCACCAGCAGCACTCCGTCCTCATAATAGCCCAGAGCGGTTGCTTCGGTCATCACTTGAATATTGGCAGTTCCCTTTACCTGGTCACTGAGATCCCGGGCAATATTAATTCCCCGTTCCGAAGCCCTTTGCTCTTTGGAGCCAAAGAAACGGTGTGTTTGTTTGATGAGTTGACCACCTAAATAATCGTTACGGTCTATTAAAATAACCTCTGCCCCGGCCCGAGCTGCCTGAGTTGCCGCAGCTAAACCTGCGGGACCACCGCCCACAATGACAATTTCGGATTGTTTCACTTCAATTCCCCTTTCCCCTTCTGGGTCTCGACGATCATCCCCGCTTGCAATTTTTCTATACAAACACGGACATTGGGTTCGTCATTTACAATCATTAAGCAAGAGGAACAATTTCCTATATTACAAAACAAGCCCCTAGGCCGATGTAAATGCCCGCTTTCACGCATGATTCTCACCCCTGCCGCGTGCAGGGCCGAGGCTATGGACTCTCCTTCATATCCTTCCAATTCTTTGCCATCGAAAGTAAAGGTAACCTTTTCGCCGGCTTTAAAGTCAAGTATGGGATGTTTTTCAATTCTCATGGGCGATACCTCCTCATAAAGAATATTCTTGCAAATTTCGTGCCGAATGGACAATCTTCCCTCCGGGGTGTACAGTTTTTTGGCTATCAGCCATTAGCCTTTATCCGAACAGCTTAAAACAGGGCCTTGAAGCCTTGGACCTTGGGCTTTTTCTGCCTGTTATGCTTAAAGTTTTTAGCTAACCGCCAGAAAAAAAGAACGCGTCATTGACGCGTTCTTTTTAGCAAGGAAACAAGTTGTATAATTTGCTGTACATTTAATGTCTATCCTGACACATGTGTTTGGACAGTTAGGACTTACATAATTCCCAGTTGATGCATTTTATAGTAAAGGGTGCTTCTGGGAATACCTAACATGCGGGCAGCCTCTGAACGATTGCCATTTACCTGCTTTAAGGTACGTATGATAAGTTCCCTTTCAGTCTGTTCTGTAACCGAGGCTAGGCCGGTGGTCGCCGTTACTTGCTCCTGTAAGTTACCTGTTTTTAAAGAGTCGGGAATAGACTTCTCGGAGACGGTATCACCTTCCGTGAGAATAACCATACGCTCGATCACATTTTTAAGCTGCCGAATGTTACCAGGCCAGGGATAAGCTAAGAGAGTAGCCATAACACCTGGCTCCAGTTTGGAAATTTGTTTATGATAGAGCTGGCTGAATTCTTGCAGGAATAAATAAACCAATTCCGGGATGTCTTCCCTTCTCTCCCGCAGGGGTGGTATCTCCAGGGATACAACATTAAGACGATAATAAAGGTCTTCCCGGAAGGTTCCCTTGGCCATCATATCCTCCAGTAAACGGTTGGTGGCGGCGATAATTCTTACATCCACCTTAATTGGTGCGGCACCGCCAACTCTAAAAAAGACACCATCCTGAAGTACACGGAGGAGTTTTACCTGCATGTCCAAGGGTAGTTCACCAATCTCATCCAGGAAAAGTGTGCCGCCGTTGGCCGTTTCAAACACACCGGCTTTTCCCTTCTTGTCAGCACCAGTAAAGGCACCGCTTTCGTAGCCAAACATTTCGCTTTCGAAAAGACTAGGTGGAATTGCTGCACAATTTATGACACAGAAATTTTTTCCCGCCCGATGGCTCGCCTCATGAATGGCTTTGGCAAATAACTCTTTGCCTGTTCCACTCTCGCCGCGCAAGAGCACCACAGCACTGGTTAAGGCGGCTTTTCTTGCAACATTGATTAGATCAATGAGCCTTTTATGGTGACCCTTGATGGTAGCAAAGGGGTTTCGATCCGTGGCAAATTTATCAATCTCTTTTTCCAACCGCTGAACTTGGGAACTTGCCTGATTTAATTTATTATTTAATTGCACGATTTCCGTAATATCTTTTTCTACCGTAACACCACCAATTACCTTCGGTCCCAACCTTACGGGTGCAGCATTGACTAAAACGTGGGTACCTTCAACTGGTTGGTGCGGCAGGGAACGTATCTCCTGCCATTCTTTATTAACCCTGGTTACTACCAGATTCGTAAAAAAGCTATGGACAGACTTGCCAATAATATCCTGGGCTTTGATGGCATATAGTTCTTCTGCCCGGCTATTCCAGGTGATTACTACATCCTCTTGATTTACAATGCAGATGGCTTCATCCACAGTCTCTACCACAGCATTTATACGGGCTTCGGTTTCACAAACCCTTAGGGCAAGGTCATGGAATACCTGATCATAGGATAATACTCCAAGAATTTTTCTATAATTATCACGGCACACGAGGGCATGATAACGAAGTTCCGGTAAAAAGGCTAAGATTTCCCGATCAAGATCCTCTTCATCGAGGGTCGAAAAATCCCTTCTCATTACCTGTTTTACCTGTAAATCGGTATCCAGTTTACGGTTAATGGCATCTCTCCAAAGCAAAATACCAACCAATTTTTCTCCATCTTTCACCAGAACAATGGGACGCCCCGGTATACCCTTTTCTCGTATTTGACCGATGGTTTCATCTGGAGTAACGGACAGAAGTTCCTTGTATAGCATTTCTTTCACTGTCAAAAAGCCTTTATGCATTATATCACCCCATTTAAGCCGTCAGCTTAACTATTAGTCGATCCTGGCGTTGGAGGCCTTAACTGGCCGTGGACCATGAGCCGTAGGCTTTGAAGCATCACCTGTCATCCTGAGCAATAGGAAGGATCTTTTCGATCCTTTGGAAGGCTTCCTTCGCCACCGCTTAGGATGACATGAAAGCACCAAGGCCATAGGCCTTGGTCTTTTAGCGGATGGCTGACGACGGATGGCTTATTTTATTCCCCCAAGTAAGCCTTCTGCACCTCAGGGTTATTCGCTAAATCTGCCGCAGGACCGGATAGGACGATTTCCCCGGTTTCCAGTACATAGGCCCGATGGGATATCGATAAGGCCATGTGGGCATTTTGCTCAACCAATAGGATGGTTGTGCCAGTTTGATTGATTTCCTTAATGATGGAAAATATCTCTCGAACCAGCATCGGTGCTAAACCCATAGAAGGTTCGTCCATTAATAGTACCTGGGGGCGTGACATCAAGGCCCGACCCATGGCTAACATTTGTTGTTCGCCACCAGAGAGTGTCCCAGACAGTTGGTTTTTACGTTCTTCCAGACGGGGAAAACGTTCAAAAACCTTTTTTATATCTTCCTTCACGCCGACTTTGTCCTTACGTATATAAGCACCCATCTCTAAATTTTCCATCACAGTCATGCGAGTAAAAACCCGCCGTCCTTCTGGTACTTGGCAAATACCTAGGGAGACGATTTGATGGGGAGGCATTTTGGTAATCGGCTGCCCTTTATAGGTAATGGTACCCAACTGGGGGCGAATTAAGCCAGAAATTGTGCGCAGAGTTGTTGTCTTTCCTGCACCGTTAGCCCCAATTAGGGCTACAATTTGTCCTTCTGCCACTTGACAAGAAATCCCCTTAAGTGCTCGAATAGCCCCGTAGGAAACATGCAGGTCATTTAATTCCAGCAGCATGGGCTAGACCACTTCCTTTCCCAAATAGGCTGCAATAACTGCGGGATCATGTTGGATTTCTGCTGGCGTTCCGGCAGAAATTTTTCTGCCATAATCTAAAACAGCGATACGATCCGATAAACTCATAACAAACTTCATGTCGTGTTCAACCAAAAAAATGGTCAGGCCCTTAGCTTGAATTTTTCTGATCATGTTCATTAAAGTCATTTTTTCCTGGGGATTCATACCAGCAGCAGGTTCATCCAGCAAAATAAGTTTGGGATTGGTGGCCATGGCCCTGGCAATTTCTAAACGACGTTGCTCTCCATAGGGTAAGTTTTTTGCTAATTCATCTGCTTTATGATCAAGTTCCATTAGTTTTAAGGCTTCCATCGATGCTTCTGTAATGGCCTTTTCTTCCTTTTTAACCCTGGGACCTCTTAAAATGGCTGACAGAAAGCCAGCCTTCGTTCGACAATGTTGGCCAATTTTGACGTTTTCTAGGACAGTCATTTCACCAAACAGCCTGATATTTTGAAAAGTCCGAGCGATACCCATTTCAGTAATGGTGTGTGGTTTTAGACCACTTACTTTAATATTTTGAAAGGTTATTTCCCCTTCGGTTGGCGGATAAATACCGGTTATTAGGTTGAATATGGTACTTTTACCGGCTCCATTGGGTCCAATGAGGGCACGAATTTTACCCTGCTCAATCTTTATACTTACATTATCAACGGCAGTAAGACCGCCAAAACGAATGGTGACATCTCTAAGTTCCAGTAATATTTTTGACATGTGCTTTTACCTCCGTTAGTTAGCGCCGGTGGCTGAAGCTTTATCTCGTTGGGAAAGCTTCTTTTTAAAAACCCTGCTTAACCTAACACCGCCCAGCAAACCTCTGGGTCGAACAATCATCATAAATACCATCAATAAACCATACACCATCATCCGATAATCAGCAATAAATCGGAGAAACTCAGGTGCCAGAGTTAGGATACTGGTACCTAAAATAACGCCAGGAATACTTCCTAATCCCCCCAATACCACGAAGGTTAGGAATTCAAAGGATTTAAGAAAACCAAAATCCGATGGATTTAGATAGGTTAAGAGGTGAGCATACAGTCCACCACTTACCCCGGCAAAAAATGTACCTAAAGCAAAGGCAACAATTTTTGAATTCGTAATGTTAACGCCCATGGCCTCTGCAGCAATCTCATCTTCACGAATTGCTACTAAAGCACGGCCAAAGCGAGAATTTTCCAAGCGATACATGGCCCAAATTGTAAAAAACACAACAAAAATCACCAGAGTGAGACTGGAATTACGAGGAATCCCGGCCATACCAAGTGCCCCACCAGTAATACTTAAATTAAGAAAAACAACCCGCACAATTTCACCAAATCCTAAAGTAGCAATTCCTAAATAATCACCACTTAATCTGAGGGTAGGAAAACCCAACAAGATACCCCATATACTGGCCATAACTCCTCCGGCAAGAATAGCGATGGGAAAAGGCATGCCTAATTTAAGACTGGTAATCGCCGACGCATAAGCCCCAATACTTAAAAATGCCGCATGACCGAAGGATAACTGACCTGTTACCCCAGTAATTAAATTTAATCCGAGGGAGCCGATCAGGTATATACCCAGCATTGTTAGGACCTGAATATAATAGTCATTTAAAAAAGCCTTGAAAAAACTGTCACTTAATAAAATGTTAAAAATAGTATCCATGCTAAGTTACCTACACTTTCCTCTGGATTGGACGCCCCAGCAAACCAGTGGGCCGGAAAAGTAACACCACAATCAATAAGGTAAAGGCAATGGCGTCTTTATATAGATCAAACCCGCCGGCAATACCAAGGGTTTCGGCAACTCCTAAAAAGATACCACCCAGCATAGCACCGGGGATACTGCCAATGCCACCTAAAACGGCAGCACAAAAAGCCTTTAATCCTGCAGAAACCCCCATCAATGGGGATACCGAATTAAAGTAAATTCCCACCAACACACCACCGGCTGCAGCCAGCGATGAACCAATGGCAAAGGTAAAGGAAATAACTCGATTAACGTTAATACCCATGAGGGATGCTGCATCATAATCTTCCGAAGCTGCCCGCATGGCTTTACCGATTTTTACATATTTTACAATAAAGGTTAGTCCCGCCATCAATAAACTGGCCACAACTAAAATAAGGATTTGCACCTTGGTAATTTCCAGGGAACCAAACTTATAGATGGCATCTTCAATAACATGAGGAAACCCCACTGGCTGAGGTCCTTGAACCTTGGTCATTAGGGTCTGTAAAAAAATTGAAACACCAATGGCTGAAATTAACGGTGATAACCTCGTTGATCCACGCAGTGGTCGATAGGCAATTCTCTCTATGGATACACCAATAATCATGCAGGTAAGCATGGCAGCAACTAAAGACACTACCAACCCCTGTTTAAAAACGGCGACCATCAACACCCCGACAAAGGCACCTACCATATATATTTCTCCGTGAGCAAAATTAATTAATTGAATAATACCATATACCATCGTATAACCCAGTGCGATCAGCGCATAGGTTGCACCCAGTGTTAAGCCGTTAAGCAGTTGTTGTCCAAGCATAGAATCATCCCTTCCTGCGGGGTATTAACAGGTTTGCAGCCATTGCCATGAAGCAATGGCTGCAACTATCTTTGCGCAAATTTTATTTAATATCGACGATATCCTTAACAGCAAACTTGCCTTCTTTTACTTCCAACAAATAAACTGGGCTCTTAATTGGCTCACGGTTTTCCTGGAAGGTTATTGTTCCGGAAACACCTTCCCAATCCTTGGTTTTAGCCAATTCGCTGCGGAATGTTTCAGGTGCATCACTATTGGCAGCTTTTATGGCGTCTGCCAATAACATCACAGCATCATAACCCTGGGCTGCAAACATATCTGGCAGTGCACCATTGTTGCCTGCTTTATATGCTTCGATAAACTTCTTGGTTTTCTCTCCTGCTTTGTTTTCATCAGCAGCAAAACCACAATAGACCATGCTTCCTTCAACGGCTTCGCCGCCCATCTTCATAAGAACATCGCCAAGCAGACCATCGCCGCCTACCATAAATGCTTTGATACCTTGTTTACGAACCTCTTTCATGAAGAGGCCACCCTCGGTATAATAGCCAGTGAAAATAATGCCATCCGGATTTTTTTCTTTAATGGTAGTAACCTGTGCACTAAAGTTTTGATCTCCATCTTGAATACTTTGTTCTACGATAATCTCAATACCGTTTTCAACCAGTGCTGCTTTAAACAGTTTGGATAAACCTACGCTATAGTCGTTATTCATAGAAGTAACAACCGCGACCTTTTGCCAACCCAATTTTTCCTTTACATATTGGGTAACTGCAGGAGCAGCCACTGCATCCAGTAAGGTATCACGGAAAATGTAGTCACCGATTTCAACTACGCCAGTACCTACAGCACCTGCAGAAAGTAAAACAACCTTTTTATCCTGGGCAATTGGTGCAGCAATTTTAGTAATGGCAGTGGTTGGATCCCCAACGATGGCCACAACATTGTCTCTGGTAATCATTTTTTGAGTTACGTTGGCACCTTCGGAGTTTTTGCTGCCATGGTCTTCTTCGATAATTTCAATCTTTTTACCCAAGATACCGCCAGCGTTATTAACATCTGCCGCCGCCATCTTCATGCCTTCCAGGGTAGGTATACCAAAGGCAGCATGTCCACCGGTTTTAGCACCTAGAAAACCAATCTTAATGGTATCTCCACCAGCAGCAGGCTTATCTCCTTCAGCAGCCTTTTTCTCTCCGCCACAGCCGACGAGCACCAGGGAAAGAACTAACATTAATGACATAACCTTCCATAGCTTATTCTTTTTCATCTCTCTATTCCTCTCCTCTGTTCAATAGTATCCTTTTACCTGCCCCTTACTTGTCAAGACCTGATGAAATACCGCAGGCGTTCTGTTAGCCATTAGCCTTTAGCTTTTAGCTAATGACTAAGAGCTAACGGCTAATAGCTAATGGCTACCCCGTCCTCACCTCCGTATTTCATTATTAAACCTTAGCTGGAATACCCAGTTGTCGAAGCTTGTAATATAACGTACTTCTTGGAATACCCAAAACTCTGGCCGCTTCTGAGCGGTTGCCCTTTACCTGTTGCAGGGTTTTTAAGATAAGCTGCTTCTCAGCTTCAATGGCTACATTCATTAGTTTACCTTGTGACACCGTACTTGTAACTAAGGAAATATAGGTATTCCTTCTTAAATTCTCTGGCAGAGAGGCTTCATCAATGATATCACCATCTGTCAAAACCACAAGCCTTTCCACTGCATTCTTTAATTCCCTGACGTTGCCTGGCCAGGTATAATCCAAAAAGGATGTCATTACGGCAGGTTCAATTTTTTTGATGGTTTTATCATACTTATGACAAAACTCCTGCATAAAAAGGTGGACAAGTTCCGGTATGTCCTCCTTACGATCCCTCAGGGGCGGTATTTCCAAGGAAACAACGTTTAGCCTATAGTATAAATCCTCTCTAAATTGGCGGCGATTGATCATATCTTCTAAATTACGGTGGGTTGCTGCCAGCACTCTTACATTGACCTGTACCGGTTGTGACCCCCCCACCCGATAGTAAGTGCTCTCTTGCAATACTCTCAAGAGTTTTGCTTGCATGTCGATGGGCATTTCGCCTACTTCATCCAAGAAAAGTGTGCCGCCGTTGGCCAATTCAAACATGCCCGGTTTACCCTTGCGGTCAGCCCCTGTAAAGGCACCACTTTCGTAGCCAAATAGTTCACTTTCAAAAAGATTTCCTGGGATAGCTCCGCAATTAACGACAATAAATGGATTAAGATGCCTGGGACTGTTTTGATGAATCGCTCTGGCCAGTAATTCTTTACCAGTACCACTTTCACCCCTAAGTAAGACGGTTGCATCGGTAAAGCTTATTTTTTTAGCAAAGATTGTGAGGTTTTGTATGGCTTCGCTTCTGCCAATTAATTTACGAAAAGCGCAATCCTGCCCGGAAATTTTTCTTATTTCTTGTTCCAGGAGTTTAACCTGTGAGCTGGCTTTATTTAATTCTTGGTTCAGTTGTACTAATTCGGTAATATCCTTTTCAACGGATATGCCTCCGACAACATTGTCTGCCACAAGAACCGGTGCCGAGTTAATTAGTACATGTGCACCATCACAGGGTTGATGATAATGTCCTTTAACCTCTTTTCTCTCATGCATACAGCTGCTAACGCGTAAATTAGAAAAATAATCTTCGATACGCTCATTAAGAATGTTTTCGGCCTTGACATTGTAAAGTTGCTCAGCCTTAGGGTTCCAAATTACTACCCGGTGTCCTTTGTCAATGCCACAGATACTTTCATTCACTTGGCACAATACAGTTTCCAAAAATCCTCTTAGGTTGGTAAATTCAGAAAATATTTTATTGGCTACCAATAAGGGGTCTAATATAGCCACTGACTTATCGGTCCTATTATTTATAACGGGTATCGCTGTGGGGTCCTTCACCCATTGTTTAAATAATTCTTCCACTGTGCAGTGCTCTGGAATAAAAAGAGCAATTCTCCAGGCACAAGCACCTAGAGTCTCTTCTCCCATGCTAGATATATCTGAGTGTAATACAATAAAATACTGATCATTTTTCTGCAGCAACAAGCCACCCAACAGGCCAGATTCCAGCAACCTCTGTCCTTCTCTGACAGAAATTGTCCCGTCAACTTCCTGGACAGGTAAACTGGGCAAATCCCTGGCCTCTGGGTAAAATTGATGATATCTCCCCATAGCCCATCACATCCAGGTTATAATTATTTATCATTAGTTTAAATATTCAACACTATCCGTAATAATTCCTGCGAAAATAAGAATGTTATAAAAAATTAAATGAGAAATTTGTACAACTTGCCGACAGCTAAAATCCTCGTCGGTTACCCACCGAGGTAAGCCTTTTTTACTTCGGGGGATTCCAGAAGTTCATTGGCCTCACCAGCAAGAACGATTTTACCAGTTTCCACAACATAACCCCAGTGGGCAATGGATAATGCCATTTTAGCATTTTGTTCCACCAGTAAAATTGTTGTTCCCTGCTCGTTTAATTCCTTAATCATTGTAAATATTTCTTTAACCAGAATAGGCGCTAAACCCATCGACGGTTCATCCAGCAAAAGAAGTTTGGGTTTTGACATTAAAGCCCGACCCATGGCTAACATTTGTTGTTCCCCTCCGGATAAGCTGCCGGCCATCTGATTTTTCCTCTCAGCCAGTCTGGGGAACTTTGTGTAAACCTTTTGCAAATCCTTGGCCGCTTCTTTTTTATTCTTGTTTAAAAAGGCACCTAATTCAAGGTTTTCATAAACAGGCATATTCGCAAATATCCGCCTTCCCTCTGGCACCTGAGTTAAACCCTTCTTGACAATATCTTGGGTTGCTACGCCTGTAATATCGTTGCCTTCGAATAATATCTTACCTTTTTGTGGTTTTATTAGGCCGCAGATGGTGTTAAGTGTCGTTGTTTTTCCTGCACCATTCGCTCCAATAAGAGTAACAATCTTACCTTTGGGAACCTCCAATGAAATACCTTTGATTGCATGAATTGCTCCATAATATACATGAATATCTTCAAGTTTTAACATTAGGAGGCCTCCTCTCCCAGGTATGCTTCAATAACTCTAGGATTATTTTTGATCTCGTCTGGTGTACCCTCCGCAATAAGTTGACCATACTCCAGAACAAATATATTTTCACATACTCCCATTACTAAAGACATATCATGTTCGATTAATAATATTGTCAGGTTAAATTCTTCACGAATCCATCTTATTAATTCCATTAATTCATGGGTTTCCTGGGGGTTCATCCCTGCGGCAGGCTCGTCCAAAAGAAGCAAGCGTGGCTGGGTAGCCATGGCTCTGGCAATCTCCAGGCGTCTTTGTTCTCCATAAGGAAGGTTTTTTGCCAATTCATTACTTTTATCAGCAAGATTAAATATTTTTAGAATTTCCATGGATTTTTCATGCATTTCCTTTTCGCCCGCATAAAACCCGGGTAAGCGGCAAATGGCAGACAACAGCCCATATTGAGCATGGTTATGATAGGCAATTTTTAGATTATCAATAACCGTTAAATCACTAAAGAGACGTATATTCTGAAAGGTTCTGGCAATACCCCGTTGATTAATATTATATGGCTTGAGCCCAACCAAACTCTTATTTTCAAATTGAATATCTCCCGAAGTAGGCAAATATACCCCTGTTAGCATATTAAAAACAGTGGTTTTCCCGGCCCCGTTTGGGCCTATTAAACCGGCTAATTCATTTTTATTTATTTGGATATTCAGCTCTGAAACAGCCCGTAAACCTCCGAAAGATATGGACAGATTATTGACCGATAGAAGTTCCATGTTGTTTTCCCTCCTAATCTTTCGTTTTGCCAAAGATGTTTAATGAAAATTCCTTTGTGCCCATTAACCCCTGCGGTCTAAAGATCATGATAATAATTAACAGTAAAGCGTAGATAACCAAACGTACTTCAGCGAAACTCTGCAGCGAAGCAGATATTATGGTTAAAACGATGGCTGCTATAATGGAACCTGTTATACTACCTTGACCTCCTAAAACGACCATCACTAGAATATCAAAGGATTTGAGGAAATTGAAGGTGTTTGGTTGGATGGTATAAAAAAAGTGTGCATGTAAGCCACCGGCAAGACCTGCAAAAAATGATCCAATGGTAAAGGCCATAACCTTATATTTAGTTGTATTAATACCCATGGCCTCCGCCGCAATTTCATTTTCGCGAATGGATATCGTTGCTCTACCATGTGTTGAATTAATAAAGTTGGTAATGATAACTACAGTCAAAACGGTTAACCAAAAAATCCAGGTCCAACTTACTGTTTTAGGAATACCTGAAAGTCCGTAGGCTCCTCCGATGTAATCTATATTAACGATAAGGCCGCGAATGATTTCACCAAATCCAAGGGTGGCAATGGCCAAATAGTCACCCCTTAGACGTAATGTTGGCAGACCTACCAAGATGCCAAATATTGCAGCCAATACAGCTCCAAATAAAAGGGCAGCAGGCAAAGGAAGTTGAGCCTTAAGGGTAATTATGGCAGCGCCATAAGCACCTATGGCCATAAAACCGGCGTGGCCAAGTGAAAACTGACCATTAAAACCATTAATTAAGTTTAAACTTACGGCTAAGATGATGTTAATACCGATCAAGATTAGATTTAATTCATAGTAAGGGTTGATCATACCGGAACTAAGTAATAACTGCACAGATAACCAAAAGGCCATCAGAATTAAAAATGTTACTAGTATTTTGCCTTTGTTGTTCTGAAGCATTGACATTCACCTACACTTTCTCCCGGACATTCTTGCCAAAGATCCCAGTGGGCTTAACAATTAAGAAGATGATGAGAATTAAAAAGGCAACCGGATCACGGAACAGAGATTGTCCATAACCACTAACCATCGCCTCAATAATACCTAATAAGAAGCCGCCCGCCATGGCCCCCGGGATGATGCCTATGCCTCCAAGAACAGCAGCTACAAAGGCTTTTAACCCAGGCATAAGACCCATTAATGGGCTAATCGCATTATAGTAAATTCCTACAAGAACACCTGCAGCTGCAGCCAATGCCGAACCAATGGCAAATGTTGCTGAAATGGTGTTATTGACGTTTATTCCCATTAATTGAGCAGCCTGTTTATCATAGGACACTGCACGCATTGCTTTGCCAATCATTGTTTTATGTACAATAAATTGTAGAAGCAGCATTAAAACGACTGTAACTACTAAAATAAGAATTTGGCGATTAGAGATAACTACACTATTAAAAAGGGTATATTGAATATCTGGTAAAACATTAGGAAAAGTACGAACCTGGGGAGAAACAAAAAACATCATGCCATATTCTAATAATAAAGAAACACCAATAGCTGTAATTAAAGCAGCCAGCCGAGGAGCGTTTCGCAAAGGTTTGTAGGCCAGTTTTTCAATGATAACACCGACGACAGCACAAATTATCATTGCCATTAAAAGAGCAGGTACAAATGACCAACCTAGGATGGCTGTAGTATAAAATCCGATATACGCTCCAACCATGTATACATCACCATGAGCGAAGTTAATTAATTGAACGATGCCATAAACCATCGTATAGCCCAAGGCAATAAGTGCATAGATACTGCCCAGGGATATACCGTTAATTAGTTGTTGAAAAAATACATCCATAACAGGCCACCCCTATCAGTTGTTTTAGAAAAATAATGAGGGAGCGAGGACTCCCTCATTACTTAATTGAAATTACCCGTGACTATGGGGTTACATAGGTATTATAAACCTGCTTACCATCTTTCATTTCCAAAATAACAGCACCTTTAACTGGGTTATGCTGCTCGTCAACGGAGAGTTTACCGGTAACGGTCTGCAGATCCTTCGTGGCTGCCAGAGCTTCATTAATTTTTTCAGGTGTGGCGTCGCCAGAACGTTTAATAGCATCTACTAACAAAATGGCTGTGTCATACCCAAGGGCTGCAAATGTGTCGGGAATTTGTCCATATTTTGCTTGATATTTCTCTACAAATTCTTTAACGATCGGATCATCCTGTTGTGAAGAATAATGGTTGGTAAAATATGTGCCATTAAGGGGGTTTGCTCCAGCTATTTCGACAAGTTTAGGAGAATCCCAACCATCAGCACCTAAAAAGGGAGCAGTAAAACCAATTTCTCTTGCTTGTTTAACAATTTTTCCTACAGCTTCATAATATGCCGGAAGATAAATTACGTCTGGATTTAAATTCTTAATCTTCGTTAAGGTCGCTTTGAAGTCTTGATCTTCTGGAACAAAAGCTTCTTTACCTATAATTTTGCCACCCTGTTTAACAAAGGCTTCCTCAAAGAATTGAGCTAGGCCTTTAGCGTAAGGAGACTGGTTGTCTACATAAATAACGGCTGTCTTTGCTTTAAGCTCATTGCTGGCAAAGTTTGACATGACAATACCTTGGAAAGGATCAATAAAACAAGTACGGAAAACATAATCACGTACCTGGTTGGTATTGGGATCTACTGTAACTTCCAGGGCAGTACCAGAAGGAGTAATAATAGGAACTTTGTTATCCATGGCTACTTGCATAGCACCCATGGTATTACCAGAAGTAGCAGCACCAAAAATTGCCACTGCTTTATCCTGGGTGATTAGCCGAGTAGCAACGTTCGTAGATTCTGTGGTTTCGGACTTATTGTCTAATACTTTAAATTTAATTTGCTTGCCAAGAACGCCTTCACCTGCGTTAACTTCATCAAAATACAGCTCGGCACCATTTTTTAAGGCGGTGCCATAGGTAGCCACCGCTCCGCTAAGTTCTAAGTTACCACCAATAATAATTTCTGTTGCATCTGCAGCTTTCTTTTCTTCTGTAGCACCGCCGCCGCATCCGGTTACGAATGCTGTCAACAATGTGATCATTGTTAGGATAGCAAAAATACGGAATTTTTTCATTTCAATCCTCCTCGCCTAATAGTAAAACATTTTGTCCACATAAAGCGTCAGGTTATTAGCCACCCCCTCTAGTTTTTTATTCAACTATTGACTAAAAATTTCGACGCCTTGTTTATTTCAACATGATATTGCAAAATCCTGCAGCATGTTTGGCAATTTGGGAAAAAATTATTAACAGGGCTATTTGCCAGCCGCCAGCCGCTTTTTCGGTTTTCAAATCACTTTAGAGTCGTTCCTAAATCGATGGCACGCACATCCCATATGCTTTAAAGCGGCTGGCGAATGGCTAAAAAAATGCCCCCCAAGATTTGTACAATCTAGGGGGGCGGTATTTTTAGTTAGTCTACTACTTCACAGCAGCCATGATATCAGCAAGAACTATACTGATTTCTTGATCGCCATTAATGTCTTTCAAGATACCCTTGGCATCATAATAATCGATTAAGGGTTTGGTTTTTTCAATATAGGCATTGAGACGGGTTCCTACGGATTCTTCGTTGTCATCGGAACGCTGATATAACTCACCGCTGCAGGAGTTGCAGACACCTTCTGCTTGGGGAGGATTAAAGATAACGTGATAGGAAGCACCACAGTTTTTGCAAACACGACGTCCGGTTAAACGAGCCATTAATTTCTCTAGGGGAACTTCAATATTGATTACAGCATCAAGCTTAATGCCCATGTCTTGCAGTGTTGCATCTAAGGCAGAGGCTTGTTCTACCGTACGGGGAAAACCATCCAGTAAGAATCCTTGCTTGCAGTCAGCTTGAGATAGACGATCCTTAACCATACCAATAACTACTTCATCAGGAACCAAAGCACCCTTATCCATATACTCTTTAGCCTTTTTACCCATTTCTGTGCCTTCCTTAATAGCAGCACGGAACATATCACCAGTAGAAATATGGGTAATATTTAGTTCTTTTACCAAAACTTCTGCCTGTGTGCCTTTACCAGCACCGGGGGGGCCCATAATTAACAAATTCACAAATATCCCTCCTGAAATTTTTAGTGAGCTCGTCCTAATCATATTGTATATTATATCACAAACTGGTCAATATAGTTTAACAATAAAAACAAAAAATGTTTACCTTGGAAAAGTTTTCTGCCATAATAAGGCCATGGCCCACGGCCAACCCATAAGGAATACCCCAAAGGAGGAAATCGTTAAATATGACAGTAGATGTTGACAAATTTGTTCAAGAACACCAGGAAGAGATTATTACCTTAGTTAATAACAGTCTAAACCGGGCTGGCGATATTGTGGCCAAGAAGGTACAGAACGGGGAAGTGGGTGCAACCATTCAAGATGTTCTGCCGATTATGCTTTACGAGATTCTCCTGACCAACACAGTGGCAACTCTGCGACTTGTTTCTGAGATGATCAATGAGGGTAATTAGCTGTCAGTCTTTAGCCTTCCGCTTTAAAGACTTTGCCCTTGGGGAAAACATGTAGCCTTTGGCCATGAGCCACGGGCTTTTTTTGAATAGATAAGCCCATGGCTCCTTTTTTGTGAAATGATTTACTTGCTTTCTTCCTTAACATAATCTTCCTTGGTTGCTCCACAAGTGCACTTTTGAGGACGACAACGTCCTTCCTTAACGGCTCCGCATTTTTGACATTTCCAAACAGCCATCCCTACCACCTCCTATCTCTAGTATGTGTTAAGGCCTTAGAAATTAGCAGCCGTTCGGATAGCAGCCACCGCTTGGGCCGGATCAGGTGCGCCAAAGATGGCTGAGCCTGCCACCAGGACGTGGGCACCTGCCTGGGTGATTAATGGGGCTGTTTCTGGATTAACCCCTCCATCAACTTCAATTTCTGTGTGTAAGCCTTGGTCCTGGATTTTTTGGGATAACTTTTGAATTTTAGGTAATACCTCGGGAATAAATTTTTGTCCGCCAAAACCAGGGTTTACTGTCATTAATAAAACTAAATCCAGCATCGGCAGCACATGATTCAGGATGCTTAAGGGTGTATGTGGATTTAAGGCCACACCAACCTTTGCTCCTAATTCCTTGATTTGGCTGATGTTGCGATGCAGGTGAGGGCAGGCCTCGGCATGGACACAGACTAAGTCAGCCCCGGCCTTAATAAATTCGGGAACATAACGGTCTGGATTTTCTATCATCAGGTGCACATCAAAAAACATCTTACTATGGGGCCTTAGGGCTTTAACGATCAGTGGGCCAATCGTAATATTGGGGACAAAATGACCATCCATCACATCAATATGCAAATATTCTGCTCCTGCCTGCTCCACTACTTGAACAGATTGAGCCAGGTTAGCAAAATCTGCAGACAGTATGGACGGTGCCAGTTTAATCATGCTAGTATCTCCTCTCCTGTTGCAGGATTTCTAATAAAAAGGCTAAGTAGTTTTGGTATCTTTCTTTATCAATCAATCCCTTTTCTACGGCATCCTTGATGGCACATTGGGGCTCATGATGGTGCAGACAACCGTTAAACTTACATTCAGATATAAAGGTAGCAAACTCAGGAAAATAGTAACATAAATCTTCTTTATTCATTTGGGGCAGATCCAGGCTGGAAAAACCCGGGCTGTCCACTACGTAACCACCATTATTCAAAGGTAATAATTCCACATGACGGGTTGTGTGTTTGCCTCTTTTTAATTTATGGCTGATATCTCCTGTTTTTAGTTCTAGTCCCGGCTGCACTGCATTTAAGAGGCTAGACTTACCAACCCCCGACGGGCCGGCAAAAACGGATGTTTTACCCACCAATAACTGTCTTAACTCGTCAATGCCTTCTCCTTTTTTGGTACTGGCAATAACCGTGGGGTAGCCAATTTTTTTGTATAAACGAAGCCATTCATGATCCCTGCGTCCGGTAAGTAGGTCACCTTTATTTAGACATACTAAGGGTGCAATTTCGGCTGTCTCTGCTAAAACTAGAAAGCGATCGAGAAGAGTTGGGTTTGGTTCTGGATTTTGCACGGCAAAGACAATAACAGCCTGGTCAATATTTGCCACCGCTGGTCTAAATAATTCTGTTTTTCTTGGCAGTACTTCGTCAATACGACCAACATTTTCTTTGATCGGTGTGATCATGACCCGGTCTCCCACGAGGGCAGGCGTATCTTTACCTAAACGAAATTTTCCTCGCAGGGAACATTCCCAAATCTCGTCACCTTTTTTGACATAATAAAAACCACCATAGGCCTTGATTAAAACCCCTTCGAACAATATGACACTCTCCTTGATCCAGGTTCCCTTTAGTCAACTTCCTTTTCATCTTCCAGCTTGTTATCAATAAATACTCTAACGATACCCTTGCCATATAGTCTAACGTTGGTAGCAACATTATCACCGGGCTGGTGCGTATTAATATAAGCGTTCGATTTACCCCTGACATCTTCTGTCTCTATTTTAACCTCATGGCTATGCCCATCCTCCGGTACCAAGAGTTTAACCTTAACCTCCCTTGGTGCAGGTCCCGGACCCGTGCTAATTGTTATTTTTACTTTTTGCCCTTCTTCTAATTCACTGCCATGGCCAGGCTCCTGGGAGGCAATTTGTCCACTGAGATATTCATTGCTTTCGGTTTGTCCGATATTTTCATCCAAATTGAGTTTCAAGGCGGTTAATTCTGCCCGGGCCGCTTCCTGGCTGAGGCCAATGAGATTAGGCACCTTTTGTATTTGTGGTTTAGGGCCTTGACTTAGTCGTAAAATAATTCTACTGCCACGGGGTGCTTTGTTGTTACCCGCCGGTTCCTGCTCTGCCACTAAATCTTTTTCAATGCTGTTGCTGTAAACATACTCCGGCGTATCCACTTGGAACTGTCGATTAATCAAGGAAAATCTTGCTTCATCATAGGATTGTCCAATAACATTTGGTAGGTCAACCAAATCCTGGCCCTTACTCACCACGATAACCACCGGCCGCACCTTTTTCACGATATTGCCAGCCTCAGGTTGTTGGGATATTACTTGATCCTGCTCGATGGTTGCATGGTGCTGCCTGGATATACTTACCTCCAGTCCATAACCCTCCAGTACCTTCACGGCTTCGGCTGACTTCATCCCCGTAACCGGGGGCATTTTAACTTCACCCACATTTAAATAACTGCTGAGAGCAAAGATTAACCCAGCCGTCAATAATAGAACCAATACTCCCAGCATACCCCAGGCAGCAGGTTTCATCTGTATCTTTTTCTTTGGTTCTTCTTTCGCAGGTCTGCCCGCCTTCATTTCATCTTTGATGACAACAGGTCCGGGTAAAACCCTGGTATATTCTTCCTCCTCTGGGTCATAGGCGGCCATATTTTTAGTTTCATCACTGATAGAAACTAAATCATCACCTAGAATTTTGGCACTTTTATGCCTTTTCTCCGGCCTCTTATCCATGGCACGCAAAACAACTTTTTCCAGATCTTCTGGAACATTTGGGTTGATCTCTCTTAATAAAAGAGGTTTTTCCTGAATATGTTTGAGTGCCACACCAATGGCACCATCTGCCTGATAGGGAACCTGGCCGGTTAGCATTTCATAAATCACGACACCCAGGGCGTAAATATCGGATTTTGGCCCCGCCGGCTCTCCCTTGGCCTGTTCTGGCGATATATAATGAACAGAACCGATGATGGTATCCGTGTGCGTGATGGTAGAGGCGCTGGCCTGGGCAATACCGAAATCAGTTAGTTTAGCCCGGCCGCTTCTGGTGATCAATATATTATGGGGTTTCACATCCCTATGAATAATATTGTTTTCATGGGCATGTTCAAGGGCATCGGCGATTTGACGTCCCAGTTGAGTAACCCTGGTTGGGTCTAGGGGGGCTTCCCTGCGAATCATCTCCTTGAGACTTTCCCCATCAATATATTCCATTACCAAGTAGTGGCTTTCATTTTCTTGCCCTACATCATAGATGCTTACTATATTCGGGTGGGACAGACTGGCCACAGCTTGGGCTTCACGACGAAAACGGCGTACAAAATCCTGGTCACTGGCATATTCTGGCCTTAGTACCTTAATGGTAACCAACCGATTTAGAAAGGTATCCTTGCCTTTCCAAACCAGTGCCATTCCTCCGCCGCCCAATTGTTCTAGTATTTCATAACGATTACCCAGAAGTTTGCCTATCATCTTCTGTCTCACTCCTTAATCCACCTGAATTAACAGATGAGAGCTTCAAATATCACTTCTAGCTAGGGCTGCAGAGAATATTTCCCTGGCAATGGGTGCTGCTATTCTGCCGCCTGAGCCTGACTTCTCCACGATCACCGCAACTGCAATTTTGGGGTTTTCTGCCGGGGCATAACCCACATACCAGGCATGGGGCTGACCTTTACCTTGGGATTCTGCGGTCTCAGCCGTGCCTGTTTTTCCTGCCACCTGAATACCTTGGATCGATGCTGCTGTTGCAGTACCCCAGTTTGTTGCTGCTATCATACCCTGGGCAATTTGTTCAGCAACTGCTGGATTTGTTGCAGTTAGCCATAAAGCGTTTTCTGTAACACGGACCGCTTTGCCATTGGGTTTTTTTATTTCTTTTACGATGTACGGCTTCATAATGGTCCCTTTATTTGCAATAGCGGCACAAGCCAAGGCCATCTGAAAGGGGCTGATTAGGGTATCACCTTGTCCAAAGGAGGATTCGGCCAATTGACTTTTATTCCTTCTCTCTTTTGCAGCAAGGGTACCTGCCCTTATTGGTATGCCAATGCTAGGTTTTTCACTTAAACCAAACTTATGAAAGGCAGCCTCAAATTGCCCCCAACTGAGTTGTGATCCTTCTAGGGCAAAATATGTATTACAGGACAGAGCCAAGGCCTGGTTAAAATTCACATTATTGTGGACACCATTGTCTGCAATTCGTTGGCCATTAATCACTGCGTAGCCTGGGCACTGTATCTTATCCTGGGGCTCTAAAATCTTTTGCTCAAGAATGGCAGTACCTGTTACAACTTTAAACACCGAACCGGGCGGGTAAGCCCCTTGGGTGGCTCGGTTTAATAAAGGGGCATTGAGATGATCCTGGTTTAACTGCTGCCAAAGACCGGGGTTATCAATGGCGTTGGCATCAAAGGTCGGGAAACTGGCTAATACGAGAATTTCACCCGTTTGCGGATTCAGTGCCACCACTGCCCCCTTCCTATCCCCTAGGGCATTTAAGGCAGTCTTCTGGAGCGCTGTATCTAACGTTAATACTAAATCATTACCCCGTGGCGTACGGTTTAATATCCCATCCAGAAGATTTTCCACCGCGTCAGCCTCTGTTAAACCGAGAAGTTCTTTACTATAGGAAGCTTCCAGGCCAAATGAACCATATCTTTGGGATACATAACCAGTTACATGGGAAAAGGGTGTCAAATTACCCTGTTTTAGATAAACACGTTCACCCGCCTTACCATGCCAGACCGTTTCTGCTAATTCAATGCCAGTCCGATCATAGATGGTGCCACGGATAATACCAGCTTCCTTAGCCGCCATTCTTTGATTTTGGGGATGTCTGGCCAGGCTTTCTCCTTCAGCCATAACCAGGTAGGTTAAATATAAGATTAAGGCAACAAAGATGAATAATAAGAAGTAACCTAATCTTTTAATATTCTCTGTCATTTCCTCCATTTACCTCGTGGGAGATGTTTAAAATTATACCAAGAATAATAAAATTAGCAATTAAAGAACTGCCGCCATAACTAACAAAGGGTAAAGTTACACCTGTCATTGGCAGAAGCTTAATCACACCTGCGATAATAATAAAGGTTTGCAGACCCATTAATAATGTCAAACCAGCAGTTAATAGCGATAAAAATTGATCCCGGCAATTTAAGGCGATCAGCAACCCCCTAAAAAGAAAACACATATATAAGACTAAGATTGCACAGCCGCCAAAAAGCCCTAACTCTTCTACAATGGCCGAAAAAATAAAATCAGTGTGCACAGCCGGGATTAAATCAGGTAATCCTTTGCCCAGGCCGGTGCCAAAGAGTCCACCTGACCCTAGGGCAAATAGGGATTGTACAATTTGATAACCGCTGCCCTCCAGGTATAACCAGGGATCTAACCAAATATTCACCCGGGCTTGGACATGACTGAAAATGTAGTAAGCCAGAGTTCCTCCCATAAAAAACAGGATCAAACCAAGTATTATATATAACACTCTTGCTGTGGCGGCATAGATCATCGCCAGGAAGGTACAAAAGTAAATGAGAGCGGTTCCTAAATCCCTTTGAAAAACTAAAATAAGCAGTGAGATGCCCCACATTCCCACTAAGGGGCCATATTCACGAATGCCAGGAATGCTTACGCCAAACATTCGTTCATTTCCACTAATTAGCATTCTGCGGTTTTCTGCCAAAAAACTGGCTAAAAACAAAACCAGAAGAATCTTGACAAATTCCGACGGTTGAACTTGAAATAAACCTAGGTTTAACCAACTGCGGGCACCGTACTGTTCTTGGCCCAAAAAAATTGGCACCACAAGCAATACCACACCTACGGCTACGTAAATGTATTTATATTCAGCCAGTTTATCTATGTGTCTAAGAATGGTCGTAACCATAACTAAGACCAGTAACCCTATTAATAACCAGGCAAATTGTCTTTCGGCATATTGGGGACGCAGTCTAAATAAAAAAATAAGTCCAATAGAGGTTAGAGCAGCAGTAATCGGCATTAAATATGGATCACAGCGAAAATCTGCTAATCTCCAGTAGATACTGACAAGACTAAAACCTGCCATCGTACCGACACTCAAAAAGGCTACAAACCACCAGAAAGGAAGTTTGGTACCACTGCTTAAAGATAGTTCGTATACTTTATTTAATTCTGGCTTTCCCAGGTAAAGGGTAATAATTCCCACTGCCAGGAAAGCGGCAATATAATACAGCAAGCTGCGTTCTTCTTTACGCAGATAAGCTAACATCAAGAGCACTCCTCTGACAAGGGGGTCGTTCCCTACATCATATTTCCACTAGAACCATGGTGATATTATCAAGGCCACCACGCTCTAAAGCAATTCTCATTAATTCCCTTAGACATTTCCCAGGATCTGACGGAGTCAAAATTATTTCCTTAATTTCCTGAGGCCTTAAATGATTTGTCAGTCCATCGGTGCAAAACAAAATCTTATCTCCGACCTGGATGTCTTTTCTATACAAGTCTATTCTTATAGTAGGTGCCGTTCCCATGGCCCTGGTTAAGACATTTTTTTGGGGATGATTGATTGCTTGTTCTTCAGTTAGTCCCCCACAACGCAGCATTTCGCCCACCAGGGAGTGGTCATTGGTAATTTGTAAAATGTCATCACTGCGGATTAAGTAAGCCCTGGAATCTCCTACATGGGCAATAATGAGTTCATTTCCCAAAATAATTCCCGCTGTTACAGTGGTACCCATACCACGAAATTGCTCATTTTCACAGGATAACTGGTATATTCTCTGGTTGGCCTCGTCCATGATAGAAAGTAAATTTGTTGCCACATCTTCCTGTTCCACGCTAGAATTTTTTAACTGTTCCTTTAATAAGCTTAGGGCTGTACTACTGGCTATCTCACCAGCCCTGTGACCCCCCATACCATCCGCTACAGCAAAAAGACCAATTTCCGGACAGGCGCACATACTGTCTTCATTGCCGGCCCTAACCAGGCCAATCTCACTTATCTGACTCCATTTCATACGCCCACCTCACAAAATGAAAAATTACATCACCAATTCGAATAAGATCCCCATTTGCCAGTACCGTTTGCTTGTCTATTGGTACATCATTTAAGAATGTATGATTCAAACTATCTAAGTCCTCCAGCCAGTACTGCCCTTGCTTATAGACAATTCTAGTGTGCTCCTGGGATGCATAATGACCACTAAAAATAATATGATTGCCCCGACCCCGTCCTAACCTTGTTTCATCACCCAGCAAAAAAACTTCACCTATTTTTATAAAATCATCACCAGAGGTTACTACTTTTAAAATAGCACCATCTCCATCGGTAATTAAATGCCTTTGACCCGGTAGGTGATTTACCGGAGGATGGTTTTCTGGATACGGCAATGAACCGCTGGACCGATCAATATTTCTTATCTGTTCAATCATACTGGTAGTTAACCTAAAAATAAAAAGGTAGAGCAAAATTAAAAAAAGGGCACGTAAAATTGTTATAACGAGAGCTAACACGATTATAACTCCTTAAATATCAAAACTGTATTACCCAGGGTGATCACATCACCCGATACTAATTTATAGGTATCAATAAGTAAACCATTGACATGGGTTCCATTGGTACTGTTAAGATCGGAGATATAGAAGCCATCCTTGTTTTTTTCGATCTGGGCATGTCGCCTTGAAATACTGTTATCGTTTAAAACGATATCACAGGTATCCCGTCTTCCTATACTTGAATGAATAGCACTTAGCGGAAATTCTTTACCAAGGTCGGCACCTTCTTCTACTACCAGGCTGGCAAAGTAGATTTGTTTCAGCTTGACGAGGGGTGCCGTATCAGAAAACGCTTCATAAGCCTTGGTTTCTTCATGCTTAAGGTTGTTCTCCGGTTGTGCTAGGGTTAGTGATAAAGGTATGTCCCCACCCTCAGAAAAACCAAATTTACTTTCAACAAAAATATCGCCCGGTTCCAGTTCCTTTTGCTCTGAAAAATTAATAATGGGTGACGAAACCAAAGTAAATTTCCTATCCTCCGCATTTTGCACCAGAAATTCCCCCAGCTCCTTTGTTAGAAGCGGGATCATGGGTTGAATATACAAAAAATCTGAGGGATGCAAAAGAATATGATATTCATTTGGCACATAGACATTAGAAACACTGATTCTTCGTTTATCCCGCATGGCCTTGGCTAGTTTTTTGGCAATATCTGTGGGGTGAATAGGCTTGTCAGAGCTGAATTTACCCTTAAAAAAACCCTCAATATATTTTTCTAAGCTGCTTTCCAACCCTGAAAATATACGCATAGTATCACCACCATTTATTTTTCAAATCTACGCCTGAGTTGTCCGCAGGCGGCATCAATATCCGTGCCTAGTTCCCGGCGGACGGTAACATTTAGATCGGCTTCCTCTAAATAGTTACGGAAACTTTCCACTCTTTCCGGTGGTGTTCTCAGAAAACCTTTTTCTTCCACCGGATTGGCCGGGATTAGATTGACATGACACATTAGGCCCTTTAATCCCTCTGCCAGTTGACGGGCATGTCGGTCACTGTCGTTTACGTCAGCCAACAGAGCATATTCGAAGGTTATGCGGCGGCCGGTAATTTTGATATATTCAGAACATGCTGCCAATAACTGCTTTATATTATACCTTCTGTTCATGGGAACTAATTGATCACGCAATTCATCATTGGGGGCGTGCAAAGATACCGCCAAGGTAATGGGGAGCTTTTTCTCTGCCAATTCCAGCATCTTTGGCACAATTCCGCAGGTTGAAAGGGTGATATGACGATAGCCAATATTTAAGGCATACTCCGCATTGACGATTTCCAAAAATTTCATTACATTTTCATAATTGTCCAAGGGTTCCCCTGAACCCATTATAACAATATGACTGACCCTTTCCCCAGTATCCCTTTGGATGCCCATTACCTGGTCATAAATTTCCCCTGGGGTAAGATTCCTTACCAGACCATTTATGGTTGAGGCGCAGAAAAAGCAGCCCATACGGCAACCCACCTGGGTAGAAACACATACTGAATTGCCATAGGAATGTTTCATTAGTACACATTCAACTGCATTGCCATCTGGCAGCCCAAATAAATATTTTCTTGTATCACCCTTTGCCGATACTTGGCTGGTTAATATGGTGGGTTGGCTCAGTTTAGCTACTTCTGCCAGTTTGTCTCGCAAGACCTTGGGTAGGTTCGTCATTTCGGCAAAGGAGGTAACCCCCTGAGCAAAAACCCAACGACAGACCTGATCTGCCCGAAAGGGTTTTTCCCCTAGGCTTAAGAAAAACTCCTTCATTTCCTGTCTATTTAAGTCCCTTAAATTCACTTTATCCGTGATACTTCTAGGCATTTCTACTCAAATCCTTTTTTTCTCATGCGGGCTATAAAGAAGCCATCCATGCCATGAATATGGGGCAATAACATCAAAAAACCATGTTCGGCCGATTCTTCCTGGTCCAGGCCAGGTGGTAGGAATTGTCTCAGATCCCCCATGGTAAATTCGGGATGTCCCTTGAGAAAGTCTTCCACAACCCCTATGTTTTCTTCCCTTGTGATCGTACAGGTACTATAAACCAGAACTCCGCCCGGCCGTAAGCATTGGGCAGCAGATTGCAAAATCTCCTTTTGCAATCTTATGATACCTGGCAATTGACTAGGATCTTTGCGCCATCTGGCATCCGCCCTTCTTCTTAATACCCCCAGCCCGGAACAAGGCGCATCAACTAAAACATAGTCTGCCCAGCCCTGATATTTTTTGTCTAAATCTCTGGCATCGGCTACTTCGACTTGGATGGAGTGGATGCCTAGTCGTTGACAATTCTCTATAATTAAATCTAATTTATGTTTATGTAAATCAAAGGCCATAATTTGCCCACTATCACCCATTATTTGGGCCAAATGAGTTGTTTTACCACCCGGAGCAGCTGCTACGTCCAACACCTTGGCCCCTGAGGAAGGATTTAAAACATGGGCCACCAACATGGAACTTTCATCCTGTACCTGAAATAGACCTTCCTGGAATGGCTTGAGACTCCGATAAGACAAAAAACCATGCAGATTTAAGCCTTCTGGTACATACTGGGTTTCCTTTGCTTCCACTCCTTCTTCTTTTAATCTGTCAATCAAATCCTGTCGGGATATTTTCAACGTGTTTGTTCGCACAGTATTCGGTGCCGGACGATTATTAACTTGGCAGAGGGCAACGGTTTGCTCAAAACCATATTCTTTTAACCATCTTTCCACCAACCAGGTAGGATGTGAATATTTTAGAGCAATGTGGTCAACCGGTGACTCTTTGGGGTCTGGATAGGTCAAGCTTTGCTGTTGCCTTGCTACATTTCGTAAAACGCCATTGACAAACTTGGCTGCCCCAGCATGACCATATTTTTTAGCTAAATTTACGGATTCATTGCAGGCAGCAGAATCTGGGACCCTCGGCATAAACATAATCTGGTAAGTGCCCATTCTTAGGATGTTTCTTATGTAAATTGTTTGTGATGCCAAGGGTTGTTTAAGAAAATGGGCCAGAACCCAATCAATGGTATTGAGGTTCCTTAATATCCCGTAAACAATCTCTGTGGCAAAAGCCCGGTCTAATTTGCCGGGCTGATACTTTTCTAGTAATTTATTTAAGGCAAGGTTAGCATAAGCACCTTCATCTTCTACCGCTTTACTTACTAGAAGTGCAATTTCTCTGGCACTTATATTTTTCAATTGATCCTCTCTTCCCCTTTCCGGTTACCCAGAAAAAACTCAATCGCTTTTGACACTCCAAGTGTGGATACCGATGTATTAATACATGGCCCAAAGGGACGATCATTCAGTACACCTAGTACTGGAATTGGATTACAGTCTTGTATACCGCTGGACAGATCCCTTTCGCAGGCTATTGCTACGATGGCCTTTGGCCGATGCTCTTTAACAAGTTTGCGTGCTAGGGTGCCGCCGGTAGCAATCCCCACATGAATACCGTATTTATCCCTTAAGTCTAGTAGTTCCGAAACCTTACATTTGCCGCAGTGCTTACAATTGTTAATATCATTCGTCACCTTATGGGGACAGGTGTATTCCTGAATACAATGGGGTGCTAATAATAAAATTTGCCTTGGTTCCAGATTGGGCGTATTGGTCCTAACCAGTTCATTATTTACCTCAATAAAAGAATTCTTAATTTTATCGGTATCAATTTTAAAAAGCCTGCCCAGGCCAATGGCAAAGGGAAACAATGACGACATGGCAATCCGCATCAAAGGCTGTAAAGGCTTAATCGTTTGGGCCAGCCAAATGGTTAAGACGATACCACCAAGGCCAAAGCCTACCAGAATAATGGCTAAAATAATAGCCACAACCAGGGCAACCAATACCGTTTGCTGTAACAAAGTGGTGGGATGATAGACCAGATACCAGATCGTAAAGATCGTTAGACCTACAATGACTAAGCTTGCAGCCAACAGGCCCAGGAACAATCTTTTGCGTACTTGTGGTGCCTGGACATGACTCTGTGTTATCAGTGATCCCCCCCCCCTTCTTTTCCTAAAACCGTGCCAGAAAGTAACTGTTTGCCCCGGAGAAACTGCTCAGCCTCCATCCTTTTACTACCCTGAAGCTGTAATTCTTTAATCAAAATTTGTCCTTGTCCGGCTTGTACCAAGATACCTGAAGAATTCGTTTGTAAGACTGTACCTGGTTCAGCAGCATTATTCCCTTGGGGTGGCAGGGCTGTGCGCCATATCTTTAATATTTTATCTCCCCAAGTGGTATAAGTGACAGGCCAGGGGTTCATGCCCCGCACATGATTATGAATCTTGTTAGCACCAGTATGCCATTGAATTAACTCGTTTTCCTTCTTTAACATCGGTGCATAGGTGGCCAAATCATTATTTTGGGGTGTCCTGGGTGTCCGATTTTGTTCCAGTAAGCGAGTGGTTTCTAATAATAATTCTGCCCCCTGGGCCGCCAATTTATCATGTATTTCTCCCACTGTATCCTCTGAACCGATGGACAGATAACTTTTCAGGATCATGTCGCCGGTATCCATTCCCTTATCCATATACATGGTTGTAACCCCGGTTTCTGTCTCTCCATTAATGATCGCCCAGTGGATGGGAGCTGATCCCCGATAATAGGGTAATATGGATGCATGGACGTTAATGCAACCCTTAGGAGGCAAGTCCAGCAACTCCGACGGTAATATTTTTCCATAGGCCACTACGATAATGCATTCCGGATTGATTTCTTCCATTATTTGCAAAAATTCATTTGTCCTAACACTGGTTGGCTGAAGAACAGGTAAATCATAGGCCTCAGCCAAAACCTTGACAGGTGGTGCCTGCACCTGTTTTCCCCTGCCTTTTGGTTTGTCAGGTTGGGTAACTACCGCCACCACTTGTTGTCCTGCCTCAAGCAAGGCTTTTAATGATACTGCAGCAAAATCAGGCGTTCCCATAAATACAATGCGCATGTTAATACCCCTAACTACTCAACCTTACGGAGATTACTTGCTTTATCAACAAAGATAACTCCTTCCAGGTGATCAATCTCGTGCTGGAAGGCCCGGGCCAGAAAACCTTTAACCCGATAGACCACTTCTTCACCTTTGCGATTAAGCCCTTTGGCTACCAGTATATCCGCTCTGGCTACTTCCCCAACCATATTGGGCACGGAAAGACATCCCTCATCATCTACCACGGTGGGACCAGAGGCTTCTAATATCTCTGGATTGACTAATTCGATCAGACCCTCTCCGATATCGATGACGATAACCCTCTTAGAAACCCCAATTTGCGGCGCAGCCAAACCTACCCCTTTGGCTGCATACATGGTATCAGCCATATTATCCAGTAGTTTATGAATATTTGGTGTAACCTCTTTCACCGGTTTGGCTTTTTCCCTTAAAACCTCATCACCGATTTCGACGATTTTGTATACTGCCATTGTCTATTTCCCTCCACTATTGACGTAAGCTTATTTGCTTATTGATTTGCAACTATGTGGCCATGGGCCATGGCCACAAGCGAATGGCTATATCGTCAACGGATCCACATCAATGCTAACCGTGACTTGTTTATAACGAATGCCCAATTGTTCCAAAACAAGGGTAACTATTTTTCGCAGGTCCCGGCTTACCGGACCTCTTAATAGTAGTTGCCACCTGTAACGATCATTAATCCTGGTTATGCCGGCAGGTGCAGGCCCGAGGATATCGATGTTTGACAAATCCGTTTCTTGCCTTGTTTTCGATAAGCGTTCCAGCCAAGCCTGGGCTGCACTGAGTACATCCCCTTCATTTACGCCTGAAAACATGATTCGAATGATAAAACTAAAGGGCGGATAGTATAAGGTTCTTCTCGTTGCCATTTCCTTTTGAAAAAAGTGAATAAAATCATGCTGTTGGGCGTGTAAAATACTATAATGCTCTGGGTCATAGGTTTGAATAATTACCTCGCCCTCAATTTCCCCCCGACCGGCACGCCCCGCAACTTGGGTTAACAATTGAAAGGTTCTTTCGGCTGCCCGGAAATCAGGCATGTGCAGTGTTATATCCGCACTGACTACCCCAACCAATGTTACTTGTGGTATATCTAAACCCTTGGCAATCATTTGCGTACCCACTAATACCTGCGCATCGCCGCCAATGAATTGGTCAAGTAACTTTTGGTGCGAACCTTTGCGGGTGGTAGTATCCGCATCCATTCTAAGTACTTTGATGCTGGGAAAAAGCTTTTTAATTTCTTCCTCTACCCTTTGAGTTCCCAAGCCAAAGTTTCGGATGACGCTACTGGCACAGGAAGGACATTTTTGAGGAATTCGACTGCCATAGCCGCAGTAATGACATCTTAATAATCCGTCTTTGTGGAGAGTCAAAGATATATCACAATGGGGGCACTTAATGACCTGTCCACAATGATGACATACAACAACGGAGGCGTAACCCCGTCGATTTAAGAATATAATACTTTTCTCATTTTTTTCAATACGTTCTGACAAAGCATGGATAAAAAGTCGACTAAAAATACTTTTATTGCCTGAAGCAAACTCCTTGCGAAGATCAACAATGTGAACCACTGGCATTTTTCTTTGGTCCACTCGCTTTGTAAGTTGAATAAGCTGATAAGGGCCACCGGGGCGGGCTCGACAATAACTTTCAATGGCCGGTGTTGCACTGCCCAGTACAACCACCGCTTTATGTTGGGCAGCCCTCTGTAATGCCACTTCCCTGGCATGGTATTTAGGACTTTCGTCCTGTTTATAGGAGGATTCATGCTCCTCATCAATAATGATGACCCCCGGATTCGGTAGTGGTGCAAAGATAGCAGAACGTGCTCCTAAAACAACCTTAGCTTCTCCGTTACGCAGACGTGCCTTTTCGGCATATCTTTCCCCCTGGGATAAGGCACTATGTAACAAGGCCACCTGACTACCAAAACGCAATTTAAATCTTTGCACCATTTGAGGAGTAAGGGAAATCTCTGGTACCAGAACAATGGCCTGACGGTTTTGCCCCAGTGCCTCCTCAATAATTCTCAGGTACACTTCTGTTTTACCACTGCCGGTTACTCCATGCAAAAGCCAGGCAGATGGTTTTTCTTCTTTCAATGCCTGACTGATTTGTGTTACGGCTATGGCTTGTTCCTTTGTAAGGTTTGGTTTAGGGCCTAGATACTGATCGTCTTCTGACCCTGTTAATTCTGTTTCTTTTAGTAAGCCTTTATCAATTAAAGCATTGATGATGGCTGGTGAGGTATTTGCTTCTTTGGCCAACTCCTGTTTATTTAGTCCTGGTTGCCTAAGAGCCACCTCAAGGGCAATTTTTTGTTTGGGGGCCCTTGCCAGCCCGATAAGAAAATCATTTCCTACCGTTGGGATTAATCCTTTTTTTCTTTTTTCTATCTTTAGGCTGCCAACAGATGATCCGGCAATCGTTTGGATCGCATCCCCTAAGCTGCATAAATACCGCTGTACCATCCATTGGGCTGTTTTATATAGCTCTGTATCTAAAAAGGGTTCTCTTTCGATCATACGTTTTATATTCTTTATATTCTTAAAGGCAGGGGGCTCGCCAAAACCGATAACAAACCCCTGTATGAACCTACCAGAAAAGGGTACCTCGACCCGGCTGAACCTTTTTAGTTCGCCCTGAAGGGCCTCCGGTACCCCGTAATGAAAGGTTTGATAGAGGGAGCGAACCGGTACAGGAACAGCCACCTCCGCATATAACATGCTAATTTTCCCCCCGGCGGGTCCTTAATACCTTGATCGCTCGGTCCAGTATTTCCTGGGCTACCTGTTCTTTGGCCATTTTAGAAAGTGGTTCGATCGTTCCGTCAGCCCAGAAGATGCGTACAATATTTGTATTGCAATCAAATCCAGCTCCAGGTAGGGTAACATCGTTGGCAATTAATAGATCTAGGTTTTTCTTCTCCAGTTTACTTTGTGCATAACGCTCAAGATTATGGGTCTCCGCAGCAAAGCCAACCAGTACTTGTTGATCCTTTTTACGAGTTCCCAATTCACCTAGTATATCTGGGTTTTTTTGCAACGGGATGGACATGTTGTCTGCTTGTTTTTTAATTTTATGATCGCTTATTTCCATCGGACCATAATCAGCCACTGCCGCAGCCTTGATAATAAGATCAGAATGATCGGAATGCTTCAAAACAGCATCGCGCATCTCAACTGCTGTTTCAACCCTTATCTTATCGATTGCATTCGGTGCATTTAAATTAGTTGGTCCACTAACCAAAGTAACCTGAGCACCACGCAGAGCCGCACCCTTTGCCAGGGCATAACCCATTTTGCCTGAACTACGGTTGGTTAGATAACGAACGGGATCAAGGGGTTCCCTGGTTGGACCAGCGGTAACCAGAACCCTTAACCCCGCCAGATCCTGGGGGGTTAACATTCGCTCAATGTTATATACTATCTCAGTTGGTTCGGCCAGTCTCCCTTTGCCCGTGGTACCACAGGCCAATGGTCCGATAGAAGGTTCCACAAAATGGCAGCCGTACTCCTTAAGTTTACCTATGTTTAATTGCAATATGGGGTTGTTATACATTGCAACATTCATGGCTGGACAGAACAATACGGGACAGGTGGCAGCCATCAGCAATGTGGAAACCAGATCATCCGCTATGCCATTGGCTGCTTTGCCAATTATATTTGCCGTAGCTGGAACAATGATCAGCAAATCGGTGTTTTGGGCTAAATCAATGTGTAAAACGCCACCAGCAAAACCATTTGGGAAGAGGTCTGTATGTACCGGATTGCCTGAAAGTGTTTCCAAAGTAAGGGGTGTAATAAATTTCTGGGCCGCTGAGGTCATGGCAACCCTCACATTCGCACCAGCTTTTACCAAGGAGCTAACCAGATCAGCCGTTTTATAAGCTGCAATACCACCAGTAATCCCTACGGTAATTTTTTTTCCTGTCAGCAACGATAACACCTCCGTTACTTATGACCTTCTTTGACACGTCGATATAGGATATCTCCATCGGCAAGCTCTTCCAAAGCCAGTGTTACTGGCTTAATCGCTAACGGTGAATTTGTTTCAATTTCTTCTTCAGTAAGTCTACGTGCCCTTTTTGCCGCAGCAACAACTAAGGTATAACGACTATCTACCTTCGTCATTAATTCATCCAGCGTAGGTCGATTCATCATGGTAATTACCCCACTTATAAGTATTTAGCCTTGCATAAATTTACCAATGTCGAAATTAAAGGGTCTGCACTTTTCGGCTTTGATGATACTCTCGATTTGTTCAATCGATTCCTCAACGGTATCATTAACAATCAGATAATCGTATTTTTTGGTGTTGGCGAGTTCTTCGCAAACACATTTTAACCGTTTGTTAATAACTTCCTCTGAATCTGTGCCTCGTTTTATCAGTCTTTCCCTTAACAGGGATAGACCCGGTGGCACCACAAAAATCAATACCCCACGGGGGTATTTTTCTTTTATCTGTAAGGCTCCTTGAATATCGATCTCTAGCACTACATTCTGTCCATTGGACAACTTATCGTCCACAAAATGTTTAGGTGTTCCATAGTAATTATCGTAAACCTTTGCATATTCCAACAATTTGTCTTCAGCCAGCATGGTTTCAAAATTATCTTTATTAATAAAGAAATAGTTTACTCCATCCACTTCACCGGGTCTTGGTGCCCTTGTTGTACAAGAAATGGAAAGGCAAAGATTCTTATTTTTATTGAGCAATCCCTGACATATGGTACCTTTTCCTGCGCCTGAAGGTCCTGATATAACGATTAGTAATCCTTGCCTAGTCATATTTTCACCTAGTCCGTAGGTTCGTCAACCTGTGTAGCTTCTTTACTTACCAGACGATTGGCCACAGTTTCTGGCTGCACAGCAGACAAGATGACATGATCACTATCGGTGATTATTACGGCCCGGGTACGACGGCCATAGGTGGCATCAATCAACATGCCCCTATCCCTGGCTTCAGTAATAATGCGTTTTATAGGAGCGGATTCGGGGCTAACAATAGCAATAATGCGATTAGCTGAAACAATATTGCCAAAGCCAATATTTATAAGCTTAATATCCATGTTTCGTTCCCCCTATTACATTATTCAATATTTTGGACTTGTTCTCTTATTTTTTCAAGTTCACTTTTGGCGTTAACAACAGCCTTTGTAATTGCTAAATCATTAGCCTTGGAACCAATTGTATTAATTTCCCGGTTCATTTCTTGAACGAGAAAATCAAGTTTTCTCCCCACAGAACCGCCTTCTGAGAGAAATTGGTCCAATTGCAACAAATGGCTGTTTAATCGTACAATTTCTTCTGATATGTCTGCTCTGTCTGCAAAGATTGCTATTTCTGCTGCTAGGCGGGTTTCGTCAATGATGCCATTATCTAGCCACTCGGATAGTCTTTGGGACAATTTGTCTCTGTATTCTTGTACAACAAGGGGGGCTCTTTCTGTTATTTTCATGGTAAGATGCCCGATGGTAGCCTTCCTGTTCAAGATATCTTCCTTTAGACGTTCTCCTTCAGTTTGACGCATGGCTAGAAGTGCCTCTAGGGCTTGCTCAGTGGCCTCCTGTATAGCTGGGTACCATAGTTCCAGGTTTTCTTCTGGTTGCTCAAGAGAAATAACGTTTGGCAGTGATATTAGGTCCTTTATAGAGATCTTCTCTTTAATAGACAGGTATTCCGCCAATTCCTCCATTGAATTATGATACGCCACTGCTAAAGCTTTGTCAACTTTTACCGAAGGGGTGATTTCACCCGTCTCTTCTATTGAAATATATCCATCCACACGCCCACGGTTAACTTTGGCCTGGATACTGCGTTTTATTTTATCTTCTATGGGAGTTAGGGATCTGGGTTGCCGAAGAAATACTTCACAATAACGGTTGTTTACAGACTTTAGTTCCACTGTAAACCTACGGCCCTCTATAGATGCCTCACCTCGGCCGTACCCTGTCATACTTTTTATCAATTTTCCACCACCTACTTTTTAATATATCATCATTTCTACCTAAAACTAGATTATCCTTTAATTCTTAAGAAAAATCACGTAAGGTAAAGCAATAGGGCCAGTACTGGGTTATAACCCTATTTTTCATAGTTATACCCAAACTGGCCCTATTATTAGCCATCCGTTTATTAGACGTCAGCTTTTTGCATGTTTTACTTTGGGATCATTTTGGTTATTGCATCAGCGGGGGGGTGCTCACGGAGGGGACTCACGGGGACGGCAGACTGTTACAAAACCATCTCCACCTCTAGTAAAAATGGTAAAATATAAGCAAGAAGAGTACGGATGGAGAGATAGAGATGGGGTACCTAAAAGGAACAAATAGAGAACAATGTGGGCTATGGGTTTTGGAAGATATGGTGGATGGGGAGAGCATGGCTCGCGTGATCGATCGATACATTGAGGTACTCAATTTGAGGCAACTGGGATTCACACGAACCATTCCAGCGGATACAGGACGCCCGGCATATCCTCCCCAGGCACTGTGCAAGCTGTATGTCTATGGCTATGAGAACGGTATTCGCTCGTCCCGAAAACTGGAGCGTGAAGCACGGCGAAACGTAGAAGTCATGTGGCTTTTGGAGGGTCTTACACCGGACTACAAAACCATATCAGAGTTCCGGCGTGAAAACGTGCGCCCATTGCAAAAGCTGTTCCGGGAATTTGTACGGCTA